>JAUYMZ010000309.1 GCA_030699355.1 Bacteroidota bacterium
CTGATAAAGGCAATGGAAATCCACCGCTTATAGGTGTATAGGAAGATGCGGCCGGACTAAATACATAGTTTGCCACACTTTGCGCAGAAGCATATTGGTTGGGTAGAAAAAGATAAGCTAATGAGTATATGAGTAAGCTGATTTTTTTCATAAAATGCAGAAATTTAGGTTTGTAAGTTAAAAATATTTTTGAACTTACAATAGGTTCAGCAAAAAAAAAGAGCCTATCCAAATTTTGAATAAGCTCTTTTCCTTTATTTAGGTATTGATTTAATTATTTAACATCTATTTCAAGGGCATTTAAAATATTTGCCTGACCACGAGCCACAAATACAACTACCTTTAAATCATCTATTACTACAGCTCCACCGCCTGGAGGGATGGTTGCACCGTTGTAATCTGCTGGAACATCATAAACAAAAGTTTTAGAAATCTTAGCGCCTTCTTTTTTCTCCTCTGTAATTACTTCACCCCATAAACCTGTAACTAGGTCTCTTAAAACGTGGTCTTGAACGTAATTGTTTGGGTCTGGTGCACCTGATTGTCTAGAGGTAATACCATCTTGTAATAAGGCTACATTAATTCTGTTTTCACCAGTTTCTTCTGCAGTATAATACATATCTACTTTAATGGTTAATTTTCTGGTAGCTTCGTCAAAAGTTGCTTTTGCGCCAATGTTAACTGGAGCGTCCATGTCGAATATTTTACTAGCTGCTAAACCCCAAGAACCTCTGCTCATGGCATATCCACCTGCAATTTGAGGGGTTACACCTAATTCACTGCATAATGTTCTGCTAATGGTACCAGCAGGATATCCAGATACTTTGGCCAATGAAATTAGAGAAGAACCATATTTAGTGGTAAAATCAGCCCAGCCAGTTTGTGGGGTTGCATAACTACCACCGTGAACGGCCATAATTACAAACTTTCCAGGATTGGCGTCAGCAACTGCCTTAGCTCTTACATGCCCATCCGGACAAAATCCACAACGTACGCCTGTGAAATCCTCTAAAACGGCAACTCTTTTCATTTTAGTAGTAGGAGCTAAAAACTCTCCACCACCGCCTGTTGGGTCCTCTTTTTTAACTTCAGTTGCCGGTGTTGTTTCTTTGCTGCAAGAACCCAACATTAATCCGCCAAATAACATTGCGGATAAAAATAAATGGTTAATTTTTCTCATGTTTGTTTTGTTTTGTTTTAATTTATTTTGAAAGTTTAAAGTTTAAATCATTTGTTTAAAAATACAGTACCCTGAATTCTAATTATCAAATTTTGAAGTGTAGAAAGCAGGTAAAAGAATACCAAAGCACTACTCCAATACGCAATACAATCCAAACATTACCATGCACGCACCCACGCTGGTTGGCGTGTATAACAGAAACGTGTAGGCTGGATGTGAGTGCGGAAATACCAGAGAAATAAAGCATCCAAAAAGTAATGTAATGGCCCCAATTCCAATAAAATAAAAACCCTTTTGGGTGCGACTTTTCCCTTTGTTTGCTCCATTAGAATCACTACATGATTCTGAATTAGAAAGAGTTGTTTCGTTGTTTTTCATTTTTGTAAATTTTATATAAAAATAAGTATTAATTTTAAAAATGCAAATTCAAGCTAATTATTTTTAAATGCGCTACCTGTTTATATTCGTTTTATGGTTGATATTTAGTCCTGTTTGGGGGCAAGATCCCTTCTTTAGATTAATAGATAAAAGTGAGGGATTGCCTTCAAATGCCATATACGATATTATTCAAGATAGCAAAGGATATATTTGGATTTCACACGATGAAGGCGTTAGTAAATATGATGGTTTTTCGTTTAAAACCTATGCGCATCCCGCACAAACATCTAAGCCAGGTAGTTCTTTGCAAGAAGATAAATACGGACGTATTTGGTATTCTAATTTTGATGGCTACTTATATTATATCGCTAATGAAAAAATGTACCCACTCGAAATGGGTTCGCCATTAGGTTTTACAAAGTTTGGGGTGGGTGAAAATATTTTATATGTTATAGAACAAGAGGGCGTAGTTTTTTATGATTTATTAACCTTAAAAAGAAGTGGAGTTTATCCCCGAAAAACCTTGTCTTACTCTTCTTCTTTGATGCTTCAAAACGCATTTATTTTGCAAGATTCGTTGATATATGTGTTTAAAGAAAAACAATTGGTTCAAGCCATTTCCTACAAAAATATTCCAGATTATAAGTATGGTTTTACATTTTTTAGTGAAAGAGGTGATAATGCAATATTAGCTTCCCGCGAAAAAACAGAACCATATTGCATCTTATTTAACTTAGAAAATGGGTTCAAAACGGTGCCTTTTAAACACCAAGGTTTTGTGCAAAATTATGCTCAGGCTGGTAGGTATATTTGGGCTTGCACGCCAAGTGGGGTATATGGTTTTACAAATACTGGCAAATTGTTTTGGGGACAAAAAAAACCCGTTTTTAGTCAGTTTAATGTGTCTAATGTATTTAAAGATAAATCTGGCAATTATTGGTTCACAACCTTAACAGAAGGACTCATTTTTGTGCCCGATTTAAGCGCTCGTTTAATTAGTCCGCAACAATATAAACCCTATCGCATCCACGAAACTCGAGATGAAGTACTCATTGGAAATAGAGGTGGGCAAATCGTTTCCCTAAATAAGAATAATACCACCAAACTCTTGGTGTCGTCTAATAACCACGATATTACTCGCTTGCTATACGACTCTATTTCTAATCATTTAATGTTTGCAAACCGCTTTTTTCAAATTACAAAACTTAATGGAGAAATTGTTTATTTTAGCAAAACCGCTATCAAAGATGTAGTAAGAATAAACGATAATTATATTGCCTATGCATCCTCAGGAAGAATTGGGCTCATTCGATTAGATTTAAACAAAAAAACAGATTTATGGGATAGTATTTTTAACCACGCAACTGTAATCGACGGTAAAGAATGTTCCTTTTTAAAGGTATCGGTAAGAGGCAAATCTGTGGCTTTTAATGCCAATAAAAGTGCCTTATATTTTGCTACTAATATTGGATTGTATAAGGTAAGCAAAAACGGAATTACCCAAGTTAAATCCAATGGGAAATCTATTTATGCCCAGAAAATTAGAATGGCTGGTGACAAACTTTTTTTCTTATCTGGACAAAATATTTTACATCAAATTTTACCTAATGATAGTATCCTAATAGTTCCAACAAATGGAACTTGGAAAAACATGAAAATTTCTAATGGACACTTATTTTTAATGGGTGATAATTATTTACACGGCCTGAACCAAAGCGATAGTTTTCAAACAATTACTGCCTATGATTACCCCGCCGGAAATTATGAACTGAATGATGTGGGGTATAAATTTAATTCTTTATACTTAGCTACCAATGCTGGACTTGTTATTTGCCCTTTATTACCCCTTAAACAAGAGTCGCGCAAACCTCCTTTTTATATTACTTCTTTAAACATAGGCGGGCGATATGTGCCAACAAAAGAAGCAGGTGTTTTTCCTTTTAATGAAAATGAAGTTGAAATAAATTATGCTATTTTAAACTATCAACCAAGTGGCACAACCCCGCTTTATTACCAAATTAATGAGGGCGAGTGGACAAGCTGTTTCCCCCAAACCCGAACACTTAAATTGCCTGCATTAAGTCCGGGAAAGTACCTTATTCGTTTTCGTTTCGATAACCAAGACATAGAACAAGAATTTGTTAGCTTCGAAATTAATCGCCCATATTATCAACAGTGGTGGTATATTATTTTTATACTATTGATTTTAATTGCCCTTTCTCTAGGTTATAATCACCTTAGATTAAAACGTGTACAAGAAACAAACCGATTACAAATGGAGAAGATTGAGTTGGAA
>JAUYMZ010000315.1 GCA_030699355.1 Bacteroidota bacterium
AAATAAAAACATAATAAATATAAAATCAAATAGTTAGAAAAATACGTAATGAAGCCAAAGGCCAGATGCAAGAGGCCACAAGCCTGAAAATACATAAACTATGGTCTATGGACTATGGACTATGGACTATAAACAATTTTCTCTACTTTTGCCCTACATGAAATATTTGGTTGTAGGCTTAGGTAATATTGGAGATGAGTATGCGCATACCCGACATAATATTGGTTTTGACGTATTGGATGCCCTGGCAGAAAAATTTAAAGAAACATTTAGGGCAGACAGATACGCAGATGTGGCGGAAATTTCGCTTCGTGGCCGACAAATTATTGCCATAAAGCCAAACACGTATATGAATTTGAGTGGTAAAGCCGTTAGGTACTGGATGCAAGCTCATAAAATACCCGTAGAAAATATTTTTGTTATCGTAGACGACCTTGCCATTCCGTTTGGCAAAATTAGAATTCGTGGAAACGGCAGTGATGCCGGGCACAATGGTTTAAAAAGTATTCAAGAATTATTGCTTACCCAAAACTATCCCCGGTTAAGATTTGGACTTGGCAGCAATTACCCAAAAGGCAGGCAAGTAGATTTTGTGTTAGGTACATGGACCCAAGAGGAAGCCAAAGAAATTCCGCCACTTTGCTTAAAATGTGTGCAAGCCATTGAAAGCTTTGTGCTACGCGGGCTGCCTCAAACCATGAGCGATTTCAACAAATAATACATGCAAGAAAAAGCAAAAAATAATTACGTAAGCAATTCTTTTTGGATGCTGCTCGAAAAATCTGCCCGTATCATTTCGGGCATTTTGGTTGGCGTGCTAGTGGTGCGCTATTTGGGCGATACCCAATTCGGAATTCTTACCTATGGCTTAGGAATTATTGCCATTCTCACCATATTTAGCACACTTGGTTTAGATAGTTTGGTGGTAAGAGAATTGCTAACCCGACCAAAAAATACGGAAAAAATTCTCGGAACTGCATTCACTTTGCGCTTCGCCGGCTCAATCCTAGTAGTTGCCGGAGCCTGCACCTATTCCCTCCTGCGAGATCCCATTGAAACCACATTTATAGTATTTCTATTAAGCATTTCAATTGTCTTTCAATCTTTATCAGTTATCGATTTTTACTTTCAAAGTCAGGTTAAAGGCAAGCTAACCGCCATCAATCAAGTTATCACCTTGTTTGTATCGGCCTTGGTAAAACTATATCTTATATATGCAAAAGCACCTTTAGAGTGGTTTGCCACCATGGCTGCATTAGAGGCAGGTATAAGCGCCCTGAACCAATACCTATTTTACAAACGAGAAGGCCAAATGATTAGCAAATGGCAGTTTAATTTTGCCGAAGCCAAGTACTTATTGCTGCTAGCAATTCCCTTAATTGCCTCTTCTTTTATACAGTTACTTTACCAAAATGTAGATGCTATTTTAATTGCCCGCTTTTTAAGAGACATGGGCCTCGTAGGGCAATATGGTGCGGGTGTAAGAATTAGTCAGGCTGCCTATTTTATTCCAGTTGCCATTTGTGCTGCTGTTTTTCCTGGCATTATAAATAACCGCGACAATAAAACTTTACAACTCAAACGACTTACCCAACTCTATAGCCTAATGATTTGGGGAGCTGTTTTTATCATAGTGGGTGCAACACTCTTTGGAGATTGGGTAATTTCATTTTTATATGGCGCTAAATTTCCAGGGGCACCCCAAATATTTAAAATACATATTTGGGTAAGTTTACCCGTTTTTTGGGGAACCGCTTGGGGCATGTGGATGCTGGCCATTCAAAAACAAAAATATGTGGTTTGGTTGCAAATAAACAATGCACTTTTTATTTTAACTTTAGAGTATTTTTTAATCCCGAAATTAGGCATCAATGGTGCAGCTTATTCATTGGTTATTGGATCATATATTTCACTTAGTTTTATGATTATTGCCTATAAACCAAAAGAAGGTTTGTTATTATTTTGGCAAGCCCTCAATCCTAAAAATATTTTAGAAGTTATTCGCTATTCAAAGGCATAAGTTTCATAGATTTGTTGCATGTTGGTATTTGCTGCACAAGCCACTGAAAGGCTACAATATATTTTAGATGAAATTTTATTACACCGCCTGGGTTTAAAGTATACCATTACCGATAATCCAGATTACTTTTTGGCCTCACAAACCCCAAAAATTAATTATAGTCAAGATTTGGTTGAAGCTTGCCTCAATATTCCCGCTAGCAACTTACTTTATGATGAGCGCATTGTTGCTCAAAAATTAGAAGTGAGGGAACATCCATCATGGAAAAAAACCTTTTTTAATCACACCTACATAAATATCCCTGATTTTAAAACTACTACCTCCTATTTACCCTTTGATATGCTATCAGCCAGTTTTTATTTACTTAGCAGATACGAAGAATATTTAGGTGCTGGTACCGATGAACACAAGCGATTTAAAGCAGAAAATAGTCTGGCATTTCAACAGGAATTTTTACACTTTCCACTTGTTGATTTTTGGGTTCAAACATTGGCAACTAACCTACAAAAATGCTATCCAAAACTTGGTTTGAACCAAAACACCTTTAGACAATTAAATACCATTGACATAGATTTCGCTTATAAGTTTAAAGGATTATCAAATGGCTCAAAATGGAGAAAAATATTGGGTTCAATACTAAAAGGAAAACCAGATTTTATTCCAATAAATCCACCTGAACCAGACCCATACGATACTTACGAATTTCTTTTAAATGCAGCAGATAAAAAGCAAATTGAAACCCAATTTTTCTTTCTTTTTGCAGATTATGGCAATCACGATAAAAACATTTCACCCAACAGTATTGAAATGAAAAATTTGGTTCAAACCTTAGCAAAAAAATATAGTTGCGGCATTCATCCATCCTACAAAGGCGCATTAATCTCTAAATTATACCAAAAAGAACATCAATATTTTAAACAATATACGGGAAAAGATGCCCTACATAGCCGACATCATTTTTTAAAAATTAAAATGCCCGAATCATACCAACGTATGTTAAAAATGGGCATTCAACACGATTATTCAATGGCATATTCAAAACATTTAGGTTTTAGGGCTTCAACCGCCCAAGCCTTTAAGTGCTATGATTTATTGCAAGAAAAAACCCTTGATGTTTGGATTCATTCTCCTTGTGTTATGGATGTTACTTTAAAGAATGGCTTGAACCTAAACATTACAGAAGCCATACAAAAAATTAAAGATCTGAAAGAAACAGTAAAAAGCGTTAACGGTGAATTTATCTCCATTTGGCATAATTCAAATTTTGGTTCAGCCGAAAATTGGGAGAATTGGGAGGAGGTTTATTTAAGCTTATTCGAATAAAAATGTATTTTCGCGTGCAAATTATTTAGTATGCGAAGCGAGCTTAGAATATATAATACCCTTACCAGAGAATCTGATATTTTTAAACCTTTACACAGCGGTTATGTTGGCATGTATGTTTGTGGGCCAACTGTTTACAGCAATGCCCATTTAGGTAATGCACGAACCTATGTTTCTTTTGATATTATTTATAGGTATTTATTACATTTAGGGTATAAGGTTAGATATGTTAGAAACATTACAGATGCCGGACATTTAGAGGGAGATAGAGATGAAGGGGATGATAAATTTGCTAAAAAGGCAAAACTAGAACAGTTGGAGCCCATGGAAATTGTGCAGCGTTATACTTTAGATTTTCATGAAGTGTTAAAGCAATTTAACACGCTACCGCCCAGCATTGAACCCACCGCAACTGGCCATATTATTGAGCAAATTGAAATGACCAAGAAAATTTTGGCCAATGGATATGCCTATGAGGCTAATGGCAGCATCTATTTTGATGTAGAAAAGTTTTCGGCTGAACATAATTATACCATACTTTCGAATAGAAATTTAGAAGAGCTGCTCAACAATACCCGCGAATTAGATGGCCAAAACGAAAAACGTGGTCGATTAGATTTTGCCTTATGGATTAAGGCCAAACCAGAGCATATTATGAGGTGGCAAAGCCCTTGGGGAGAAGGATTTCCGGGCTGGCATTTAGAATGTTCTGCCATGAGCTCTAAATATTTAGGGAATGAATTTGATATTCATGGAGGCGGAATGGATTTAATTCCAACCCACCACACCAATGAAATTGCCCAGAATTTGGCATGTCACCACACCCAACCCGCTAAATACTGGATTCACACCAATATGCTCACCGTAAATGGGCAAAAAATGAGTAAAAGTTTGGGAAACTCTTTTTTACCGGCAGAATTATTAAGTGGAAACCACCCGCTATTAGATAAAGGATATAGTCCGATGACGGTTAGGTTTTTTATGTTACAAGCGCATTATAGAAGCACGCTTGATTTTAGAAACGATGCCTTGCAGGCAGCAGAGAAAGGTTTAGAAAGGCTAATGAACGGACTACAAATGGTAGAAAAGCTAAAGCCAACAGGGAAATCTAGCTTTTCGGTTCAAGACATAAAAGAGAAGGTTTATAAGGCCATGAACGAAGATTTTAATACGCCAATTGCCTTATCACACCTATTTGATGCTACCCGCTATATTAATTTGGTGAATGATGGAAAAGAGCAAATTTCGGCAGCAGACCTAAAAGATTTACAAGAGTTTATGCAAAATTTTGTACTAAACGTATTGGGTTTAAAACCTGAAGAAGCCAATGCAGGAGCTTTAACCGACGATTTAATGCAAGTAATTATTGGAATTAGGGCAGCTGCAAAAGGCAAAAAAGATTTCGAAACATCTGATTTTATTAGAGATAAATTAAAAGAAATTGGCATTGAAATAAAAGATAGCAAAGAGGGTACAGTTTATAAAATTGGGTAGATTTACTTATTAAATGGATTAAAATACCTAATAAGTGGTATAGATTATAGATTAAAAAGAGTTTAAGTTTGCTTAAATTTTACTGATTATGAATATGCCATCTACTCACACAACTGTTTTTTCTGTAAAAGAAAACTTAAAGTCGGTTTCAGGATTTTGGAACTCTTTGTATAAAGTATATGCTAGAATAGAGCAAAATAAAATAGAAAACAGTGCCACCATAGAAATTATTGATGGCTATTTAAATGAGGGTGAGGAGTTAAAAATACATTCTTTATATACCTTAAATAATATTAAAACAAAAGTTTTGGTGGTAGAAATTGCCCAAAAAACTAAAAAGAATACCTATTTAAAAACAAATTCATTTGATTTTACTGCCCAGGAAGCTAGTCAAGTTTTAGTTTGTATTCAAAAAAACGAACAATTTATTGGCTACCAGTTTATTGATATAGAAAACAATCTTTTGGGCGAACCTAAGTTTTCCCAAAACGACTTAAATTTTCTTAAATAAGGGCAAAAGCGAACTTTTTCAAAACTATTCTTGATTTTGTAGAGCACATCTTTATATTTGAGTAAGTTTTGGAAAAAAAATAAATTCTTAAAATTACTTAAATTCTCAATTCATGAAAAATAAACTCTACAAATTATTATTTGTTTTATTCCTATTTCCGCTGCTAAGTAGCGGACAAGCGAGTATTCAAAACTTGCCCTTTTCACCCAATGGCACAGTACATTGTCAAAAACAAGTTGGCTCAACTTTGTATATTGGTGGTGATTTCACCTCTATTGATGCCAATACCGGAAGTTTGGCCGGCTTAAGTTTAAGCACCACTGCTACACCATTACAATTACCTTTTGTAAATGGAACAGTTAATACCATTGTTTCAGATGGTGCAGGTGGGTACTTAATTGGCGGTAATTTTACTTCAGTTGGAGGACAATTTCGCCAAAATTTTGCACGAATTAATGCAAACATGACGGTTCACCCAATGAACGTTCGATTTAATGGTGTTGTAAATAAAATAATTGTATATAGCGGCATGGCATATGCAGTTGGAGGCTTTAACAACGTTATTATTAATAATTTATCTTATTACCGAAATTTATCTGCCTCTATCAATATTGCTTCCGGAGTATTAAGCAATTGGTCGGCAAACATTAGCAGTGGATATATATACGATGCTGTTCTTTCTGGCACCAGAATGTTTATTGGCGGTTATTTTGAAATTAATAGAGAACGTAGGGTTTTAGCAGCATTTGATTTAAATTTAAATGGTGCTTTGGCAAGTAATTTTAGACCCTCAATCACAAGCAACGGCTCACCTAGCTCGGCCTATGTTTATTCTTTAGCCATAGGTGGTGGAAGACTATTTTTTGGAGGTTGGTTTAACCGTTTAAATAATTTAAATTGTTCAAATGTTTCATCTATCAATATAAGCACCAACGCACCTGGATTGATGAATGTGAGTGTTAATAATTCGGTAATGTCATTGTCATGGAACAACAATTTGTTATATGTTGGAGGACATTTTACCACAGTGAACAATGTAGGAAGACCAAGATTATTCGCCTTCAATACTTCCCTAAATTCTGTATTCAACTCATGGACACCAGCGCCAAATAGTTCCATTCTAAAATCAGGAATTATTAATAATAATTTATGGGTAAGCGGAGGTTTCAGCCTAATAAATAATGCAAGTTTGTCGAGGTTTGCTGTCTATTCATTGCAAGCCAATGTGAATATACCTCCTATTTTAAATACAGCTTTTAACCCAAGTCCAAACGGACAAGTAAACGCTATTTTACCAGTAAACGCAACAAGTTGGATTGCGGGAGGTAATTTTAACAAAATAAGTACCGCAGCTAGATCTGGTGCTTTGGCTATCAATTTATTAAACAATACATTAACCAACTTTGCACCTAATGTATTTGGTTCTGTGAGAGCCATTGAAGTTTCAGGAAGTAATGTATTTTTAGGTGGCGTAATTAGCCGAGTAAACGGGAATGTAGTAAATAACTTTGCGGTGGTAAATAGCAATAGTGGTTTAAGCAATAATTTATACCGAGCCAACTTTAACGGGCCAGTATTTTCTATGGCTTTATTAGGGTCTCAGCTTTTCGTGGGAGGTCAGTTTTCTAATCTTACGGTATTTTCGGGAAGCAGCGGAGTTAATCGTAACCTAAATAGTTTGGCTTCATTGGGCCTTGGCTCAAGCAGTTTGTTATTAAATACTGGTTTTAATGCAAATTTGGTTGGTTGGAGCAGTATTGCAATGGTGAAAACAATTAAGGTAATTAACGGACAATTATACGTTGGTGGGGCTTTTGCCTCTCCAAGGAATGCCTTAGCAATGCTTAATCCATTGAATGGAGCTGCCTTACCATTTAATGCCAACATTCAATATTCTTATGCTAGGGTAAATGATTTAGCCTTTGCCACTAATGGAACTTTGGCAGTTGGAGGTTATATTCCATATGTTAATGGCTATTACACTTATAATTTGGCATACATAAGTCCATCTGTTGGTTCTTACATTGCAAGTAACAATACTGGTTCTTTTGTAAGTGGAATGAATGGAGAAATTATGAGCATGGTTGCTGGTAATTTAAACGACATTATGTATGTTAATTCTAATGGTTTATATAGAACTAACAACAATAATGGAGCAACAGGCTTGGCATTTTCTCATGCAGGAACCAAACTTAGTTTAAGTAAAATTGGAACTACCTATTTTATGGGTGGTAATTTTAGTTATTATAATTCGAGTGTTGGCTCAAATTATTTCAATTTTATGGCAGTTAATTTCATCCCGCCAACACCTCCTACCGTTCCTTCAAGTAATATTACCTTTACAGATATAACAACCAACAGCATGCGCGTAAGTTGGGCTAATGGCAACGGAGCTGCACGTATCTTAATGGTTCGTCAATTAACGATGGGAACTGGCCATCCGGTAGATTTTACAAGCTATTATCCAAACAACAATTACGGTTCTGGATCTAATATAAGTGGCGCATTTGTAATGTATAATGGAAATGGAAACTCTGCCTATATATATAACCTACAGCCAGGCACTAAATACGATGTAAAGGTGGTGGAATATAATGGAAGCGGTATTAATTCAGTTTATGCCTCTAATTTCGGGTTTGGTTCTGGAACTACACGCAGCATTCTTCCTCCTACTATTGGCGTCACAAGTATATTTGCCAACAACATTACCAAAAATACCATGATGTTAAACTTTAACTCGGGTAATGGTAATGGAAGGCTTGTAGTTGCCAGAGAGGCAGCTCCAGTAAATGTGTCACCAAGCGCTGATATTTTGTATTCACCAAGTGCTACATTTGGTTATGGCTCACATTTAGGAAATGGAAATTATGTGATAGCACGCAGTAATTCTAATGCTGCCTATATGTACGGTTTAAAACCAGGTACAACTTATTATTTCGCTGTTTATGAATACAATAATTACGGCAGTTATATGTGGAGATATAATTACAGTCAGGTTGCCTCTAATAATGCCACTACCATCGCCAATGCGCCTGAACCAACAATCGCCGCGAGCAATTTAACAGTAGTAAACAATGGAGGTGGTTCGGTAAGAGTTCGTTGGACAAAAGGTAACGGTTCAGGAAGAATTTTACTAGCAAATGTGAATGCCCTTGGTGGCATTAACAGTGTAAACACTACAGATGGAATCTCATACACAGCGAACACTAATTTTAATTCTAGCAATCCATTCCCTAGTAATATTAGTGTAAACAATTATGGTTCTTGGGTAGGCACTCGAGTTGTCTATAATGGAACAGAAGATAGTACCATTATTTATGGCTTAAACAGCAATACAACCTATAATTTTATTTTGGTTGAATACAATACCCTTGGTTTAGGTTCAGAAAACTACCAACAAAATGCTTGGGCTACTACTTTCTTTACAACGCCATCATTGGTTTCTCCACCAACCATTCCGGCCTCTAATGTAAGAGCATTTGCAAGCACACATAATCAAGTTAGATTGTCGTGGAATAACGGGAATGGAACAAACAGAATAGTAGTAGCAAAAAAAGGAGCACCTGTTAATTTTTTACCAGCTACCAATGTAAGTTATGCTGCTAACCCCAATTTTGGAGTAGGAACCAATTACAACAATGGAAATTTTATTGTTTATAATGGAAACGCTAATACCTTATTAATTAATAATTTAGATTCTTATTCTGATTATCACTTTAGCGTTTATGAATATAATGCTGCCTATAACTATTATACCTATCAAAACGAAACACGCTATTTATTAGTTCCAGCATCAACAACGGGAATGACAAAACCTGCTAACTGGCCTCGTGTAGCGGGTGGAAGCGGAACTGATGCGGCCGGAGGTGTAGTAACGGATGCAAATGGAAATGTATTTACAGCAGGAGTTGTGAAAGGTTCAGACAGGACGTATTTTGGAATTACGCCAATTGGAGGTAGCAATACCCAAGCATTTTTAAGTAAACACAATAGTACTGGTGTATTACAATGGGTAAATACCGTTTCTGGTACAGGTGAAAATGCAGCTTCAACAGTAACTATGGATAACAGTGGAAATGCTTACATTGTTGGATCATTTAGAAATACTGCCTCATTCTCTAATACTTTGGTTACAAGCAATGGTTCAGACGATGCCTATTTAGCTAAATACAATAATAATGGTACCTTACAATGGGTTAGAACCATGGGTGGTACAGGCCAAGATGTGGCATTTTGGGCAAAAACAGATGGCAATGGAGATGTGATTGTAACTGGGTACTTCCATGGAACACCAAGTTTCTCTAACAGCACGCAAACATTGGTATCATCTGGTAACTCCGACATTTGGATTGCCAAATTTGGTGGCAGTACAGGTAATCTAATTTGGGCTGTAGGTGCAGGTGGAAATAGCTACGATTATGGTCATTCAGTTACTATTGGTCAAAACAACAGCGTAATTGTTGCCGGTGAATTTAAAACTACTGCCAGTTTTGGTTCTACTCAATTGGTAAACAATACAAGCGAATCTAGAGGTTTTCTTGCCAAACTAAATAATGCCGGAGCTTGGCAATGGGTAATAGGCCTTGGAGATAAATCTAAAGCGCTTGGGGTTACCGCCGACCAAAACGACAATTATTATGTAGTGGGAGGCTTTACAGATTCTGCTTATTTCAATGGACAACCATTTAAATCAAATGGCTTAAATGATGCCTTTATTTCAAGAGTAAACACCAATGGTAATATTCAATGGACGAACCAAATTGGAGGAACCTCAGAAGATGGAGCATCAGGAGTTAGCATAGCGAGCGATGGCATTATTCATATGGTAGGTACATTTGCCGACACTTGCCGATTTAATGCAGCTACCACATTAACTTCTGCAGGCGGACATGATATATTTACAACTGCCTTTACCAACACGGGTCTATTAACCCAGGCCCGTAGATTTGGCGGACCATTAGAAGATAAAGCCAGAGCCATTCATGCCATTAGCAGCAGTAGTGTTTATTTATGCGGATACTTTACAGGAGCGGCAGATTTTGGTGGATTTGTAATGAATGCAACTCCGAGTGCCTCATCCACCGTACAAGAGTGGGATTTATTTATTCATAACATTGGTTCAACCTACACACCACCCGCTTCTAATAATGACCTTATAGCTTGGTATAGATTTAACAATACCTTAAACGATTTTAGTGGTAATAATTTTCATGGCACTTCACCTGTTAGTCCGGTTTATGTAAATGATAGAAATAATGTTTCTAATAACGCCTTGTCGTTTAATGGTGTGTTCAATAGAGTTAACTTCAATGTAACCAAACCTGAATATGACAACATTAGTGAATTTACATACACATCATGGGTTAAATTAAGTGCTCATAACCCATCAGGTTATACTTATTTATTACATAGTAAGATTACAACTGGGTCTGAAAACTCATATCTATATATTTATGTTTTGGATGGTGGTACACTTTGTTTCATTATGTATGATGCAGGAATGAATCTATGCGGTTATTATTTCACTAACCCTGGTGCATTACCACTAAACACATGGACACACATTGGGTTAACCTTTAAGGCTGGAAATGACACCAAATTGTTTTTAAACGGGCAATCAAATACGCCAATGTATTCTTTGGCTCAAAACTATTTAGGTACTTTTAACAATAAAGCATTAACAATTGGAGCTTACAGAAATTGTGAAATATGTACGTTTAGCTACTTAGATTATTTCAACGGTACTATGGACGATGTTCGTTTATACAAGCGTGCTTTAACACAAGCTGAAATAAACGATATCAGAAATGCTAGCTCTGCTATTTCAGCCCCTCCAATAGAGGCTAAAAACCGTAATTTAGTAAGTGATGAACCAAGTGTTCTTTATCCAAATCCGAATGCAGGTAGCTTCAAACTCGACTTCAACTTCTCTGAAGATAAATCGCTTTCATTTAGAATTTTAGACCTATCAGGTAAGGTAATATTAGAAGAAGATTCTAAAACATTTGCAGCTGGATTTAACAGTAAAGCATTTGAATTAACTAAATACACAAGGGGTTATTACATCCTACAAGTTTTAGAAAATAATAAGGTTCTTGAGAACCACAAACTTCTTATTCAAGAATAATTTTTTATGGGGAAGTGAAGATTTTCACTTCCCCATATTTCTTGTATTTATTTTATTAACAAACAATTATGAAAAAAAATATACTTTTACTTTCGTGTCTCTTTATATATAGTTTGGTAGGTTCAGCCCAATCTATTTTAAATCAATTTTGTGAAACAGATGGAGCGATTTACAGTACGCTCAAAATGAACAACAAGGTATACATAGGAGGTGACTTCTCTTATGTAGGAAAAACAACAGGAGCATTAGGAGCTTATAATACCAGCGATTTAAGTCCAATTAGTCTTCCTTTTACTTTGGGTGGAACCATAAACGCAATGGTTAGAGATGCCGCTGGAAAAATATTTATTGGGGGTAATTTTACACACAATGGAACACAAAAAAATCTCTTGATATTAAATCCAGATTACAGTGTTGCCAGTAGTCCGGCTATAAACGTAAACGGCGCTATAAACCAGCTTAAAATAAGTGGAGATCATATTGTATTTAGCGGCGCATTTAGCTCTGTAAATGGTCAAACCCGCACCGGAATGGCAGCTTACAACTTAACCCTAAACCAACTAAGCCCCTTTGCTCCCAACCCAGATGGTCCAGTTAAGGATTTTGAAGTAGCAGGTACCAATGTTTGGATAGGAGGCTCATTCGGATTTATTGCAGGTGGTGTTAGAAATTCATTCGCACTTGTTGGCTTAAACAATACATTACAATCCGTTAATCTTCCTGTTAATGGCTCCGTAAACTCAATAGAGATAATAGACTCATTGGTGTTTTTAGCTGGAGAATTTGATTCAGTTGCAGGTGTTTACAGAAGCAATTTAGCTTCCATCAATACCAATACAAACACCTTACGCTCTTGGAATATTCCAGCTGATGGCAAGGTAAATGCCCTAGCCATTATTGGAACTGAATTATACATGGGTGGTGCATTTTACACGTTAAATAGTAATACTTATAGAATTGGATTTGCCTCTGCCAATATTTTAACATCGGCTATTTCAACTATGGACGTTGCATTTGATGCCGCTATAGAAAAATTTGAAGTACAAAATGGCCTATTACATATTTATGGTCCATTTTCTAATGTGGGCAATACATCTAAAAAATATTTTGCTATTTTAAATTCGAACGGCTCGTACGTAGCTAGTCCGATGTTTAACAATAAAGTAAATACAAGTATTGCCTTTAATAATAGCATTTGGGCTGCCGGTACATTTTCTAGTTTTGGCGGTTTGAACCAAAGCAATATGGCTGCCTTAGATGCTACTTCAGGAGATGTTTTAAACTGGCCTATTCAGGTGGATGGAACAGTAAAGAAAATCATCCAATCGGGCAATCAGATTTTAATTGGTGGTGAGTTTCAAAATGTAAATAATGTAGGCAGAACAGGTATCGCTTTATTAGATACATTGGACGGCACCCCAGCTTTTTGGGATGCAAAGTGTAATGGTTCTATTTACCAAATGGAACTTTTGGGTAGCACTCTTTATTTAGGAGGTAGCTTTACAGAAATGGGCGATAGTCTTAGAAACAACTTAGCGAGTCTCGATTTAAATTCAAGCTTAATTAGTAGTTGGAATCCAAATGTAAATGCAGCAGTGACTGAAATTACGCCCATTGGACAATATTTGTTTATTGGGGGCGATTTCACACAAATTGGTAGCAGTACCAGAAAATTTATTGCCTCATTTAATCTTGCTAATAATACCTTAAGAAATTGGAACTTACCTTTAGATTCAAGCGTTACAAGTATTAGCCAATATGGAGATAAAATATTAGTAAGTGGTTTGTTTAATTCAGTTAATTTAAACCCACAAAACAAAGTGCTGATAGCAGATACCATTACGGGAACCTTACAGGCATGGAACCCACAATTTATTGGCGATGTAAACAGCACACACACAGAAAACACCTTACTATTTTTGGGTGGAAGCATTCAAACACAAAACAACAATGGTTTAGTGGTTTACAATGGAACCACTGGAACGGAGATAGATTTCCCTATTAAGGTAGAAGAAGGCTCGGTTCAATCCATGGTTAAGTTTGAAGATAAAATTGCCTTAGGCGGTAATTTCTTATTAGGCAATAATTCTAATAAGAGAAACTTTGCTATTTTTACTTTTGATGTTTCTACACCAAGTGTTCAAACCCAATCTGTAAGCATTAGCCATATCAATGCAGTTTCTGCCAGAATCAACATAAACAAAGGCAATGGAGCCAAACGAATTGTGTTGGTAAAACAAGGTACCGCAGTAGATACGATTCCGGTTAATGGAATAGCCTATAATACAAATACAAACTTTGGCGAAGGAGATAATATCAATGGAAACATTTTTGTGTACAACGGCGCTGATACCAGTTTTGTAGTTAACAACCTGAGCTTTTCTACCAATTACCATGTTGCGGTTTTTGAGTACAATGGATTTGCAAATAATACCAATTACAATTCAAGCAATCCTGCTCGTGCCAACTTCACCACAAGCGCAGCATTTATACCACCAACAAGTAGCGCATCCAATGTTTCTTTTACAGATACAAGGGTTGTTCAAACTACGGTAAAATGGACCAAAGGAAATGGCGAAAAGCGCTTGGTTCTTATCAGAGAAGGTTCGGCTGTGAATCAAGTTCCATCTGATAGCACACCCTATTTCGACAATTCTGCTTTTGGTAGCGGAAGCGAAATTGGAAGCGGAAATTATGTTTTGTACAATGGTACTGGCGATTCTGTAACAGCAACCAATTTAAAATCGGGCACAAGCTATCACATTGCTATTTTTGAGTATAACGGTATAGACCAATTAGCGAGAATAAAAACAAGTAATCCAGCACTTGGCAATGTAAGTACTTTAGCCAAAGCTCCAGCTCCATCAGTTCCTAGTTTAGGACTAACCGTTACCAATGTTTCGGCAGACGAAATTTCATTAAGTTGGACAAGCGGTTTAGGTTCGAACCGAATAGTTATTGCGAGCGAAAACCAAGCAGTGAGTACCCTACCAACAGACGGCGAAATTTACTTTAGCGATAATTTCTTTAATGGAAACTCATCGTACCTTTCAGAAAACGAAAGAGTAGTTTATGTAGGCACAGGGAATTCTGTTACTGTTAAAGGTTTGAACCAATTAACAAAATACTATTTTTCTGTTTTTGAATACAATGGAAGCAATTATACTTCTACCTATTTAAAAACAAATTACCCAAGTGTTGATACCACCACCAGAACATCTGTAAATGCACCTGTATTTCCTTCAAAAGACATCCAATTTGTAGACAAAGGTGAAGACTACCTCCAATTAAGTTGGACAAGAGGCAGCGGCGAAAAACGCATTGTTGTAGTTAAAGACAAACTAAGTGCAGGACAATTCCCTGAGCAAGGAAAATTGTACATAGCCAATGCAACTTTTGGATTGGGAGATACCTTAAGAGATGGCTCATTTGTAGTATCAAACGATAACGATTCCACCCTCATTGTAACTGGATTAAACGCCAATACAAACTATTATTTTGCCATTTACGAGTACAATGAAAGCGCCTTTGGCGGCATTTACTTAACTGATAGCTTTGCCTTTGCAAGCACAAGAACAGCGGTTGGCCTAAAAAAGTTAAAAGGCCAATCTCTAAAGATTTATCCAAACCCAGTAAATGATGGTGTGATAAATATAGAATTGGCCCAAACCATAAGCCCATCAGATAAAATTGAATTATTTGATTTGCAAGGTAAATTAATCAAAACTTTTGGTAATGAAAATTGGAATCAAGTTGGTTCAAACCAATTGATGATTGAGGTTAGAGATATTCAAAAAGGTATCTACACCCTTCAATACTTATCTATCAAAGGAAAAACAAACGCTAAACTCAACTTAAATTAACTCACCATATGAAAAGAAAAATATTACTGGGCATCTTAGCTTTAACACTCATTATAAGTGCGTGTAAAAAAGACCTAAACTTAGATAAGTTTAATGAGATGTCGTTTACGCCAGAATTTGGGTTGCCATTGGCAACCATCAACATGAAGATGAGCGATATCTTGAAAGATTCAGATGAATACATACATTACGATCCAGATGGCTTTATTCGTTTTATCATAAGAGAAGATTCTATCGCCAGTTTTCCCGTGGATAGCGTGGTTCAAATTCCAACAGTAGACCCATTAAGCATCGACAATAAATTGGGCGTATTGGAAATTCAGGATTTAACCATGAACCAAGGTAAAACATTAGGTGATATGACTGAAAATTTTGGTGCAAATACTAAGGCTGCTTTGAATGCAGTAACCGGACAGGTAGCTATATTTCCAGCTATTTCTGATGCCAATTCCAATGTAACTGCCATACCCTTATCCTCAAATGAATTTGACTATGTAAGTTTATCAAGAGGTACATTGGTATTGACATTTACCAATGAAATGCCTGTAACCATAGACGAAATAAGAATTAATATTTACAATACAACACCGTTTCAATTTTTACTTGGACAATTAACCTTTAGAAATATTGCCCCAATGAATTCAAAAGTTGACTCCATTAACCTTACTGGTGCAACCTTATCTAGTGGCTTAGGCTATTCATTACCTACTTTCAAAACCTTTACAAGTTCTAGTCCGGTTTTTATTGATACAGAGGATGAAATTAAGTTTAAAATTGAAACCAAAGGATTAAAAGCCTACGAAGGTGCTGCCAGGTTTCCATCTCAAACCATCAATCCACAAGAGTTAGAATTAGATTTAAAAGGAGACGACCCAAGTATCCGCTTACGAAAAATCACTTTTAGTAAAGGTAAAATTAACTACAATTTAAGTTCAAACATTGCAGAGAAACTACAAATTAAAGTAGACATTTTAGGTGCCATGAAAAATGGAGTAGCCATGGCTCCCATCATTATTGAGGTAAATAATAATACCAAAGTTGGACATGTAGATTTAACCAATGTAGAGTTTGATTTAAGTCAGGACCCTACGCAAGCCTACAACAAGATAAAGGTAAATATTGAACCTAGAATTATATCCTCGGGCCAAATTAGAACATTCGATTCATCCAACTTTGTAAAAGCCACCTTTGGCTTTAATGAATTAGGTTTTAAAGAAATAAATGGATTCTTAGGAACGCGAGAAATAGTAATTGAACCTACAGAAAGCACATTTGATTTATTTGACCAATTTAGCAATGGATTTCCTTTGGATGACCCAAAAATAAAATTGATTACCTCTAATTCTATCGGAGTTCCGGTTTCTGTAACCTTAGACGCAGAAGGAATTAGTTCAAAAGGTGTTAGTCAAAAATTAAACGCTCCTGCCTTTACAATTGGTTACCCAACTGTGGCACAAAAAGGTCAGGTAATAAACGATACGAAAGTAATAGACAAAAATAATTCCTCTATTGTTCAAATGCTCAACGTAGCACCTAAAACCATTAAATTTGGAGGTAAAGCTACTATAAACGCAGCTGGCTTTACGGGTTACAACGACTTTATTGTTCAAGGCGCTGGAATATCGGTAGGTTATGAAGTAGAAATGCCATTATCACTGAAAACCAATTCATTGGTAATTGAGAATACAGCACAAAACGCATTATTTACAATTGAAAATGGTCAGATAAAAGATTTTGCCTTTCCAGTAGACTCCAACGGAATTGAGTATGTAGATTTGATTATGAGGATAGATAATGGAATTCCGTTTAATGCAGAATTAGACTTATTTTTTGCAGACAAAGACACTGTAATTATGGATACTGTTTCTGCAGGGGTATTTATGCGTTCTTCAATACCAGATGCAAACGGTAGAACTATAAAAAATACCATAGTAAATTCTACCATAAGACTATCTGCCGATAAGCTAAAAAGCATCAAGAACAAAAACTTAATAAATATGGTTGTTAGACTTAAAATAGCAACCTATGGAAGTGGGGCAAATCCTGTAAAAATTTATGCCGACTATTTGGCTAAAATTGGCATTTCGGTAAAAGTTAAACTCAAATTCGACATTAAAAAGAATCCTAAATAATTCACCTCACTCAAATTTTTGAACAATGAAAAAATTTTTAATACTCATTATATGGTTGTGGGCAGGTGCGTTATTTGCCCAAACCAATCCCATGTTCTATAATTTTAGAACAGTTGCACAAAGCAGTTTTTTAAATCCTGCACATGTTTCTAGGCAAGCTTTTACAATTGGTATACTTGATAATTTTAACCACATTAGCACGCCAGGCATTAGTGCTTATGACTTGCTTAGAAGTGATGAAACGGGACAACAAACAATCAATAAAATTTTAAGCGATGATAGCTACCACTTAAAGGATATTCATTTATACAATGAAATAAACCCCTTCTTCCTAGGATTTAGAATCAAGAAGAATTATTTCTCATTTGCTATCCAAAATACAGTGAACACCAACCTTGGCATTCCAAAAGATTTATTATCTATGTTTTACTATGGTAATGTAAATAGTGACCAAACTTTTAATAAAGAAATAGTATTAAGCGATATTCAATTGAAAATGCGCACTTATACTTCGTTATCCGCTTCTTACACCAGAGAATTTGGCGAAAAACTTACCATTGGCGTGCGTGGCAAATACCATATTGGCCTAATGGATGCTTCCTTAGAAAGAAATAATACCACTTTAAAAACAGATAGCGGTGGAAACAATAGTTATAGGATAACTGCCTCATCTGACTATATGCTTAGGGCAGCCGGAATTACTCGCTTCGAAGATTTACAAACACAGCTGGGCGTTCAAGGTGCAAATGCAACTAGCATTTATTCTAATTTTGGCCAAAACATGTTTAAGAATCCAATTGGTTCAGGCATGTCGTTTGATATTGGTGCAGATTATAAATTCAATAAAAAATTCAGCATGTCGGCAAGTGTGCTTGATATTGGTGCCATTACCTGGAAAGAAGCAAGAAGCTACTCACGAAATGCAACTTTTACCTTTGAAGGCTTTAACACAGACGACCCAAGTAAAATCGATTCAACTATGATTGCTAATTTACAAGATTCTATTGGCAGAATATTTGAACCAAAACAAGATACCATTGATGCTTATACAACGCGCTTAAATCCTAGATTTTATATTGGCATGAACTATCAACTTTTTAAAAGTGGTAGTATTGGTTTAGTAGGATATGGAGAAACTTGGAATGGCAAATTTTATCCTGGTGCCAGTGTTTCGTACACACAACGTTTGTGGCGCTTAATGGACTTACGCGTAAACTACAATATTTACCGCGGAAATAACCAAAATGTGGGAGTTGGCTTGGCCATGCATCTCGCACCCGTCTCTATATATATGTTATCAGATAATATTATGGGTTGGGCTCCAACCGATGGAACCTTGCGCCTAGATGGTAGATATACAACCGTTAGACTTGGTATAAACATCAATATTGGTGGTAGGTTTGATAGTGATAACGATGGTATTCCAAATAGAAAAGACAAATGTAAAAAGGTATATGGTCTTGCTAAATTTGATGGATGCCCAGATAAAGATGGTGATGGCGTGCCAGATACCAAAGACGAATGTGTGGATGTTAAAGGTTCAATTCTTGCCAATGGTTGCCCAGATGCGGATGGCGATGGCGTGAAAGATGCATTAGATTCTTGCGTAAACGACAGCGGTAGCGCAAAATTAAATGGCTGCCCTGATAAAGATAGAGACGGCGTAGCCGATAAATTTGATAAATGCCCGAACGACTCTGGTATGATAAGCCGCGATGGCTGCCCAGATGCCGATGGAGATGGAATTTTAGATAAAGACGATGCTTGTCCGAAAGCAGCTGGTTGGAAAGGCTCGAAAGGTTGCCCAGATATAGACAGAGACTCAGTTCCTGATGCACAAGACGAATGCCCGAATTTACCAGGCCCAATAAAATACAAAGGTTGCCCAGATTCTGATGGAGATGGTATCATTAATAAACTAGATAGTTGCATAATGGAAGCCGGCCCTGCCAATACAAACGGTTGCCCAGATGCAGATGGTGATGGCGTAGCAGATAAATATGATAATTGCCCTACCGAAGCTGGCACCATCGAAAATGCTGGTTGTCCAACACTAGACCCAAATCTTGTGATACTGAATGAGGAGGAGAAAAAAGTACTAAACGAGGCCTTTAGCAGCTTAGAATTTGTTACTGGAACTTCTAAAATTAGCGAAAGCTCTTTAGCTAGTTTAACCGAATTAGCAGATTTATTTATTATTAAACCTGCCTACAAACTAGAAATCAACGGCCACACAGATAATGTGGGTAACGCCAAAACCAACCAAAAATTAAGTCAAGACAGAGCCAATGCCGTTAAAAACTTCTTAGTAAGCAAAGGTGTTGAAGCACCAAGGCTAAAAGCAACTGGATTCGGTTCAAGCAAACCCATTGCAGATAACAAAACAGCTGAGGGCCGCCAAAGAAACCGCAGGGTAGAGTTTAAAATTGTTAAATAACACGAGTTTTAACCCATAAAAAAAGGGAGTTTGCTTTCGCAAACTCCCTTTTTTTATAATAAGATTTTTTAGAATCTTTCGAAGGCACTAAAGAAGAAAGATGCTTCGTGTGCTGCATTGGCATCACTATCACTTCCATGAATAGCGTTGGCTTCAATAGATTTTGCAAAACGATTACGGATGGTTCCAGCTTCTGCTTTTGCAGGGTCTGTAGCACCAATTAAGGTTCTGAAATCAGAAACAGCATTTTCTTTAACCAAAACAGCTGCAACAATAGTACCGCTGGTCATGAAAGAAACTAAATCTTTGAAAAACGGGCGTTCGCGGTGGATATCATAAAAAGCACCTGCAGTTTCTTCCGACAAACGCACATATTTCATGGCTTGAATGGTGAAACCTGCTTCTAAAATTTGATCGATAATTTTTCCGGTGAAACCATTTGCTACCGCATCTGGTTTAATCATGGTGAATGTAATATTACTCATTTTTGCTATATTTGGGGCTGCAAAATTACATCCTTCTTGGAATAAATTGCTAAAACAAAGAAATTTGATGTGTTAAATAAAAAAATCTCAAAAAGAATAGTGTTAAAACAATTCATTAATAGATATTTGCAGCCACTTTGAAAAATTTAAATAACATCTCCGATTTAAAACCGCTGCTGGAAGCGGCTGTTAAACCAAAGGTAATTATTACTACCCATCACAAACCAGATGCAGATGCCCTAGGTTCGTCTCTAGGTTTATACAATTACCTCATTAAAAAAGGTGTACCCG
>JAUYMZ010000317.1 GCA_030699355.1 Bacteroidota bacterium
ATGTTTGAGGAATTGTCTTTATTTATTATAATGGTCATTTTTATTCTTGTTAAGGTGGATATTAAGCTAATTTCAAATGTAATAAAAAATCTTATTTTTTAGAAATTTACTAAGCCGCATGCAACACCATTCTAAACGTGGTGCCTTTGCCGAGTTCTGAATGGCGAACATATATTTGGCCTTTGTGGTATTCTGTTATAATGCGTTTTACCAAAGAGAGGCCCAATCCCCAGCCGCGTTTTTTGGTGGTATAGCCGGGTTTAAAAACAGTTTTAAATTTGCCCTTCGGAATGCCTTTTCCGGTATCGGTAATGTCTAAATATACATGCTTGGCATCGTGGTTTATGAGCAAGGTAAGCGAGCCTTCTCCTTCCATGGCATCAATGGCATTTTTGCAGAGGTTTTCAATTACCCAATCAAACAAGGGAACATTGATATTGGCCCAATTGCCGGGTTTGCCAATATCTACTTGTATCCTCACCCTACTCGATACACGGTTGCGCAAATAGCCCACCGCTTTTTCTACCACTAAATCCAAGTTCTCAGATTTTAAAATCGGTTCAGACCCAATTTTTGAAAAGCGCTCTGTGATAAGTTCTAGCCTTTTAATATCGTAATCTACTTCTTTTAAAATTTCTTCTTGTTGCTCTTTGTCGCTTTCTTTAAGCATATTGTGCCATTCTCTTAAACTAGAAATGGGCGTACCTAACTGATGGGCAGTTTCTTTGCTCATGCCCACCCAAACTTGGTTTTGTTCTGCCCGCCTACTGCTGCTTAAGGCAAAATAACTCATGAGGGCAAAAAAGGAAATTAATCCAAGTTGTATCAGCGGATAAGTTTTAAGGGCAGTGAGGAGATAAGAATTTTTATAATACAAATAATTATAATGGTTGTTGGCAACATCATATTCAATTTTTATGGGCTCGTGTTGGGCCATCATAATTGCCAATTCGCTATGCAAATAGCTGCTATCTTGCTCTCTTTTAGGGTCGAGGTTACGGTGCGAAATGATTTGCTTTTGCTCATCCACCAAAATGGTTGGAATGGTTTCATTTTCTTTGATGATATCAAGCAAGAAATTTATATCTGTTTCGCCTGTTGTAGCGCCCAATTGCCGGGTGGCATTGGCCCACAAATTTATCTTTTTGTCTTCCTGTATGGCTAGCTCTTTTACCAATGCTTGCGTATACCAAAGCGAGAAACCGCCAATAAATATGGCAGCAATAAATATGGCTATTTTCCACCAACGTTTTTTTTCGTATGCCTTCATGCGTGTTTGTCAAATATAAGAATTGCTATGAAATACCAAACAAAATCTAATATTTGCCTTTCTAATTTAAGTTATGAAAATTACAACGCAGTGGCAGCAAAAAAATTGGGAGATAGATTTAGGCTCGCCCATAGATTTATCTCTCCCTCTTTTAAACGGCAAACAAAATCCCAATGCTTTTCACATTCCTTTTCCTCGGTTTGAACCTATTACAGTGGGCGATTTTGTGGGCTCTGTGGCCAAAGGTAGCGGCGCCAATTGCGAAAATTTATTTATTAACGCACATGGAAACGGCACCCATACAGAGTGTATCGGACATATTACTTTAGAGCCACATAGCATTACAGATTGCCTTAAAGTTTTTCATGTGATGGCGCAACTTATCAGCCTTACTTTGGTTCAGACCGAATCTGGCGATTTTATAGTGCCCAACAAAGAATTAAAAGACTGGCTGAACCCAAACGTGGAGGCGGTTATTATTAGAACTTTACCTAATACAGATGCCAAGCGCTTGCAGCATTATTCGGGTAAAAATCCAGCTTATATTTTGCCTGAGTTGGCTCAGTTTTTGGCTCAAGCCGGGATAAAACATTTGCTCCTAGATTTGCCCTCTGTAGATAGGGAAGAAGATGGTGGAAGTATGCTGGCGCACAAGGCTTTTTGGCAATTTCCAGAAAACCCACGTTGGGATGCTACCATTAGCGAAATGGTTTTTGTGCCCAATGAGGTAGCCGATGGAAACTATTTTTTGAACCTACAAATTGCCAGTATCGGCTCAGATGCGAGTCCTTCTAAGCCTGTAATTTACCCATTAAAGGCTATAGATTAATGACTATTTGATGTTAAAAAATTAGATAAAACAAAGGAATATTTGCATGGGTGCCTCAAATTCCTATTTTTGCATTTCTTAATAAAAGTATGAATATGAAGAAAACCGCATTATTGCTAGGTTTTTTAGGTTGTTTAGGCGCATTTCAAGCAAGTGCTCAAAAAAGTTCTAAAAATGTGCCAGCCAAAAAAACTGTTGCACCAGAAATTATCCAAACCAATCCGGTAATTTTTAGCATTGGTAACGATGCTGTGAAGGAAGACGAGTTTTTACGTCAGCTCAACAAGAACAGAAAAGACAAAACCAAACCTACAGAAGCAGAAATCAGGGAGTACCTCGATTTGTATGTAAATTTTAAATTGAAGGTAAAAGAAGCGATGGCCATGAGTTTGGATACCAATCCTGCTTTTCGCTCAGAGCTATCAGGTTACCGTAAGCAGTTAGCTGCACCGTATTTAAATGATAAAAAAGTTACTGAGGGTTTAATGCAAGAAGCTTATGAGCGCATGAAAACGGAAGTAAATGCTAGTCATATTTTAATTAATGTATCGCCTAATGCTTCTCCAAAAGATACCTTAGCTGCATTCAATAAAATTGCCGATTTACGCAAACGTGCCCTCAAAGGCGAATCGTTTGATAGCTTAGCGGCCAAGTTTTCTGAAGACCCATCTGCGGTTAAAAACTTTGGTAAGTTAGGTTGGTTCACAGTATTTCAAATGGTTTATCCTTTCGAAAACGTTGCATACAACCTAAACAAGGGAGATATTAGTACGCCTTTCCGCACACAATTTGGATATCATATTATGCAGGTTAATAACAAACGTGCTGCTAGGGGCGAGGTTAAAGTGCAGCATATTATGGTAAGAACAGGCTATGGGGCTACAGAGGAAACCAACAAAAATGCCAAAGAAAGAATTGAAGCGGCCTACAATGAATTAAATGCAGGAGTTAGTTTTGATTCTATCGTAGAAAAATATTCGCAAGACGATGGTAGCAAAGGTGCCAACGGATTAATGAATTGGATGGCCAGCTTAAGCGGCTACCCTGATGAGTTTAAGGATGTTTGTTTTGCCTTAAAACCAGGTCAAACTTCTAAGCCTTTTGCCACAGATTATGGCTACCATATTGTTAAATACAACGATTTTCGTCCGCTAGGCGAATATAAAGAATTACAAGACATCATTAAAAACAAAGTTACCCGCGACAGTCGTTCTGAGGGTTCTAAAACTGCCGTAATTTCTAGGGTAAAGAAAGAAAATAATTTTAAGGAAAACACCCAGAATTTAAATGAATTTACTTCTAAATTGGATACCAGTTTTGTAAATGGAAACTACAGATTTGTGGCTCAATCTAATCCAAAAGTATTGTTTACTGTAGGAACTCAATCATACAATACCAACGATTTTGGCAGGTATTTAGAAGCAAACCAGGAGCCAGTAGAAAAAGGTAACCCAAGTATGGTAGCTAAAAATGTATACACCAATTGGGCCAACGAAAAATGTTTGGCCTACGAGGAAAGCATTCTAGAAACCAAGTATGCCGATTTTCAAAACATCATGAACGAATACCACGATGGCATTCTATTGTTTGATTTAACCGACCGTAAAGTATGGAGCAAAGCCAGCACAGATACCGCCGGCCTAGAAGCTTTTTACAATGTTACCAAAGGAAAATACATGTGGAAAGAACGCGTAAACTACCAAATTTACAATTGCGTAGATGCCAAAACAAAAGCAGCAGCTATGAAAATGTTTAATGCAGGTAAGCCAGAATCAGAGGTGTTTAAGAAAATGAATAAGAAGCTTAAAAATGCCTTAGTTGCCAAAGATTATAAAGCAGAAAAAACAGATGCCACAGCCGCTAAATTGTGGGACAAAAAAGGTGTGGTTGATATTACAGATTTAGATGTAAATCGTTTTTACTATGTATTAGGCATTATTCCGGCTGAACCAAAAACTTTGAAAGAAGCTAGAGGATTAGTAACAAGCGATTACCAAGAGTTTTTAATGGCAGAGTGGGTAAAAGAATTGAGAACAAAATACCCATTAACAATTAACGAACCTGCTTTAATAAATTTAACGAGATAATACACCCAGCAAACCGCCATTGTGCAAAGCGCAAATGCGGGTTCCTGGCGCAAAATAATCTTGCTCTATAAGGCTAATTAAGCCAAACATCATTTTTGCCTCGTACACAGGGTCCAATATTATCCCTGTTTGCGAGGCAAATTTGTGTTGAAAGGTGTACAATTCTTCATTGGTTTTGGCATATCCTCCTCCATGAAATTGGTGATGTAAGCAATAACTTTCTGCCGCATAGGCAACGTATTCTTGGTTCATGGTTTCGGCACCTTTTAATACCACTATGCCATGTACACGCGTGTTTAATTGGTGTTTTTGTACTCCTTGCAACAAGCCTTTTAAAGTTCCACCCGTGCCAACTGAGGCTATAATGGCATCAAAATGTTGCATATCGGCTTCGTCTAATATCTCAGAAACGCCCTGCTCGCCAAGGTTGCCACTGCCTCCCTCGGGTATGTAAAAGGCGTGTTGGTTCGAACCAAAATAGTTTTGAAATAAATCTTCTTTTTGCAGGTATGCAGTACGACTTACAAACTGAAGTTTCATGCCAAAAAGCAAACATAATTTTAGCATGTGGTTGCTTACTTCTTCGCCCCTAACAAAGCCGTGGGTGGCAAATTGGTATTTGGCGCCTGCTGCTGCGGTGGCCAATAAATGGTTGCTATAAGCTCCACCAAAAGTTACCAAGAGATTTTTGTTTTGCTGCCTCGCCGCCAAAAGGTGATATTTTAGCTTTCGCCATTTATTGCCCGAAATAAAGGGATGCGATTGGTCTTCGCGTTTCAAAAACAAGTCGATTTTTTTATGCTGTATTTGCGGCAAATGCAAAGGCTCTAGGGGCGCATGCGGACTATCAATATGTAGACTCATTTTTTTTAGTAAATAAGTTTTCTGTGAGCCAGCAGAGGGCTATCCAAAGCAGGGGTGCCACGGCTATACGGTAGCGCGATAGTCCCAATACGCCGGTTGAACCGATGATGTATCCTACAAATAAAAACAAACAAATGCGCAAGATGATGGGTGCGTGTTTATGCAAAAGTACATATACAAAAGAGGCACTAATAAGTACATTGCTGAGCAAACAAATTGCCAAAATAAACAATAACACAAGCGGTGCATTTTGAACAAAGGTCCACAAACCTGGCAGTAAACCTTGCGTATTTATAACATGATATAAACCCAAATAATTGCCTTCGTCTACATTTAAAAAATGTATCCACTCAAACCGGCCGGGGTCTATCATAAAAGCGAGCCATCCTTTTACGTTGAACCAAACAAAAAATACAGGATGTTGGGCAATAATTTCTTTGCCAGCTTGGTTCATTAACTCATATCTTTCTTGATAGGTTTTAGCGGCATTGGCAAATTGCATAATGCTATCTTGGGCCTCATCTGCGTATGTTTCGCCATAGATTTGTGCATTGGTATATTTGGCCATATATTTTAATACAAAAATGGGCGTAACAGAAGAGTAATGGTAATATCCGGTAACGTGTTTGTTGTAGCTTGCGTGCGCGTGGTATACGAGGGGAAGCAATAAAAATGGCAATAATATTATGAGCTTTTTGGGTTTTAGAAAAACAAAGAATAATATCATGGCAATGCTCATTCCAAGCAAAAAAGCAACGGGTTTGGTTAGCATGGCCAAAGCAAAAAAGAGTACTGCCCATAGGCTGTTTTTAAACACCGGATTTTGCCACAAATGAAAGGTAAAATAAAAGGCCCAAAACAATAAACTCTGAAACAAAATATCGCTCATTACAAAGTTGCAGTGAATAATTTGAGAGGGGTAAACCAATAATATAAGCAGCATTACGAATTGGTTATGGGTTTGGTTCAGACCGAGTTCTTTGGCAAATTTTAAAACACCCCAAATGGTACTTAGGCTTAGGCACATTTGTACAAACAAGATGGCATAATCTGTTTGAACCAAGCTTTTGATGCCATAGATAAGCATACCGTATATGGGCGGACGAAAACTAAAATAATCTGGTTTTATGGGGAGGTTCCATGGGGCGGCATAAAAGCTGCCATGTACTCTTAAGTTTTCTGCCTGCGAAAGATAATCTATAGAATCTACCAGGTAAATACTGCCAGAATGCAAGGCTTGAAAGAAGCCCAATAAGTGCAGTATGGTTGCTAATAAGAAAAAAGTTGTTTGACTAATCTTAATATTCACTTCGGCAAGATAAGCTTAAAGATTTTTTTTGTTAAAAGAAATATCAAGAGTTAATCCTATTATTTTTCACCAGACTTACTTAACACTTAACACTTAACACTTAACACTTAAAACTATAACTTCTGATACGTCTTCAACCACCTATCTGGAATTTCGTCGTTTTGGGCGGTTTGATAATCTTTATAGCTGCAAGGCACCAGAAATTTACCTTCGTGTTTGCTGCGTTCGTGCGGGTAGGGAACCTCCATCCACCAACGATTGCTTAACACACTTTTGTAAAAAGTAAGTTCGTTATTCATGTTTTTATTGGTGGTATGGTATATTAAATAGTCTTTGCTTTCTGCTATTGGATAATCGTTTCTTCGGTTGCTAATGCCTTCCATAAAGTACCAAGCCATTTGTGCCATGAGGGCGGCACTGCTATTATTTCTGTCGTATTGCGGATTGTAATCATATAAACCTGCACTTAATAACTCGTTGCTCATGCCCGCGTATTTGCAGAGCTGACAAGCTTCTTCGGCGCTTAAGCCATTGGGCGATGGATACATTTGAGCCGGGGCATCTGCCGCTTTAATGGCATTTAAACTAAAACCAAGCATGTTGGCATTTCTACAATAAGGTTCAATTTCTTGCATATTTCCGCGCAAACTGCCTACACGCAACATATCAAAATTCATGCGTTCAAAAGCATCATAGGTATCATCTTCCACAAAATGACCTTGGTAAGCAGCTTGTGTAATATTAAACAAATAGGCAGGTTCGTGGGCAATAATGCGTGGTAGATAATTGTTTAAACTGGCATCATGGTGCATTTCCATATCCATTTTTGCATCTACCAATACCAACTGCATGTTTGGGTTCAGCCCTTTAAAACTGGCATATTGGGCAGCCATTAAATCTTGCGAACCACCTAATACCAAACTTATCTTTTTTTCTTTATGTAAAATAGCCAAGCATTGTGTTAGGGCAAAATAGGTATCGGCTAAACTGTTGCCTGCTGCTATGTTTCCTAGGTCTAATATGCGCAGTTCTGTGCGTGGCTTAACCAATTTGTATAGTTCTTTTCTAATGGCATCTGCGCCTTGAGCACAACCTTCAAAAGTTGGTCTGAACCGATCTTCTTGTACCCCCAAAATAACTAAATCATAGGCTTCCAAATTTATTTCTTGTCCACCTAAAAATTGTGTAGAATGGAACAAAGTTTTGAGGCTACTGCCTTGGTTGAGCGATTGAATTTGGAGCTTAGAAAGCGGAGTAATATAATGGTTTAGCATATTGTAGGTAAATATTCTCCAAAACTGCTTAATTTAGCGCGGCAACTAATGCACATTTCCACAATGGTACTGGTAACAGGCGCAACAGGTTTTTTAGGTTCACATTTGGTTTGTCAATTATTGGCGGCCGGTAAACAGGTACGCGCTTGTAGGCGCAAAACTTCTGACATGCGGGAGTTTACCTTTATTTTTAACCATTATTTTGGTTCAGACCAAGCCGCAAAAGATGCTTTGCCTGCGCTTGTTTGGGTGGAGGCTGATGTATTAGAAATAGACACATTGGCCCTGGCTTTGGAGGGTGTTTCGCGGGTTTATCATTGTGCGGCCCTAGTTTCTTTTGATGCCAGCGATAGAGATTTGCTTATGAAGGTAAATGTAGAGGGCACTGCCAATGTGGTCAATTTATGCTTAATTCATGGGGTTAAACACCTCAGTTATGTAAGTTCAATCGCTTCTTTAGGTCGAACCAAAACAGGCAATACCATGGATGAAAATAGTACTTGGGAGGCCAGCAAGCTAAATAGTAATTATGCCATTAGTAAATACAAAGCAGAGATGGAGGTTTGGCGTGGCTCTGAGGAGGGCTTATCTGTCATTATTGTGAACCCGGGAGTTATAATAGGTGTAGGCGATTTTAGCAAAGGGTCTAATGCTTTGGTTCAAACCATTTATAAAGGTATGCCTTTGTATAGCATGGGTGCCAATGGATATGTAGATGTAAAGGATGTGGCGCGTGCTTTTTTAGAAATTGAGAAATCTGGCATTGTAAACCGCAGGTTTGTTTTAGTGGGAGCCAATATGCGTTTCAGGGATTTGTTTTTTATGATTGCCGATGGCTTTGGTAAAAAACGTCCTTACATACAAGTTACTCCTGTTATGGCAGCAATTGCTTGGCGTGTGATGGCGGTGGTTCGTTTGTTTAATAAAAAGGGTTTGGCACTTACCAAAGAAACGGCACGGGCAGCACTAAACGAATCGTATTATAACTCTAATCGCATTAAGAGTGAGGTGGGTTTTGCTTTTACGCCTATAGAAAAAACGGTAGCGGATTGCGTGGGGGAGTATGCGGCGTGGAATTTGGGTCGATAGTCCATAGTCCATAGTCCATAGTTTTTTATTCCTTCGACATTCGAAATTCAGCATTCGATGCTCGACATTTTTTTAATTTATCATTTTAGGGGCGTTAGCCCTGATATCTTAGTAGCCAATTAGAACAACGTTTCCATTCAAAAGGGGCGTTAGCCCTGTCATCTAATTGTTGAGTATATAAATTTC
>JAUYMZ010000319.1 GCA_030699355.1 Bacteroidota bacterium
AAAACTTGCACTCCTTCGCCAAATCCATTGGCAACTTCTTCTTTGCTTAGCATGGGCATTTTTTTGATTTCTAACGCATGTTTGCTAAACAAAACTGCCTTTACATCTGCCTGAACCAAGCTATCTGCATAATGCGGTAAAAAGTCTTTGTTCAGACTGCTGTAAGTATGCAATTCGTAAATTGCAATTAGCTTTCTATTGGGGTATAATTCGCGCACAGCATTTACCGTGGCTTTAAGCTTAGAAGGCGCGTGTGCAAAATCGCGCAATACCAGCGAACTTGGCGTTTCTTTTATGGTCTCTAATCGTTTGGCGGTTCCCGTAAACGATTGAATCGCCTCAAAAAATTGCGTTTGGTTCAGACCAACTTTTAAGCAGGCGTTTAGGGCGGCCATCATGTTTTGCAGGTTGTGCGAACCAAAAAAGGATAGGGTAGTGGCTTGTGGAAGTTGGGTAACTTCGCTGTTTAAAACAAACTTGCCATTGTTTACTTCAAAAGTGGGTGTTTGGTAGGAAATTTTTTCGCAAGCGGTTTCGGTTTGATCCAACAAATTTTTCACTTCGGGGTCGGATGCACAGTAAATAATGGCGCCATTATCTGGAATGTCCTGCACAAATTTCTTAAACTGCCAAAGGTAATTTTCGAAGGTAGGAAACACATTGATATGGTCCCAGGCAATGCCTGTAATAATGCCAATATTGGCTTGGTATACATGGAATTTCGGACGTAAATCGAGGGCAGAAGTGAGGTATTCATCTCCTTCAAAAACCGCAATTTTAGAAGTATGGCTGAACCCAACCATGGTTTCGAAGCCGGCTAATTGGGAGCCTACCAAATAATCGAATTCGTAGTTATGGTGTTTAAGCACATGTAAAATCATGGCAGTGGTGCTGGTTTTACCATGACTACCACCTACTACAATTCGAAGTTTGTCTTTGGTTTGTTCGTACATATATTCTGGGAAAGAATATATTTTTAAACCCAATTCTTGCGCGCGGGCAATTTCCGGATTGTCTTTGCGGGCATGCATACCTAGGATAATGGCATCAATATCCGATGTAATCATTTCGGGTTTCCAGCCAAAAGATTCTGGCAGTATGCCATAGCTTTTTAAACGAGATAAGGCAGGTTCATAAATCTCATCATCGGTACCTGTTACGTGATACCCTTTTTTGTGTAAAGCAATGGCCATATTGTGCATTACCGCACCGCCAATAGATATAAAATGTACGCGCACTATTTTTATTTATTTTAATTTAAATGAGATAGGTAGAGTAAAAATCACATTCACAGGTTTTCCCATTTGCAATCCGGGCGACCATTTTGGCATTTTGCTTAACACACGAATCGTTTCTTCTGCAAACTCTTGTTCAACCTTATTTACTATTTGAATATTTTCTATGCCACCCTCTTTGTTGATGATAAATTTGGAGATAACCCGCGCCTCTATTTTAAGTTTTTTTAAGTTTTCGGGGTACTTAACCTCCTTTGAAATATATCGATATAATGCTTCCGTACCACCTGGAAATTCGGGCATGGTTTCGGTGAAGGTTACAACTTTATCATTCTCTGAAGTATTAGATGGCTTCAACATTTTTTCATCTACTTTATCTTGCGCACTGGCAAAAAATGGTAGGCATAAAAGTAATAGGATGCTTATTCTTTTCATGGGTTTTTATTTACAAATGTAAAAAATGAATTTATAACATTTGCTTTTTCTTTTGAAGGGTGGAGTTTTCTCGCTTCGCTCGAAATGACGTGCAGATGTGTGTGAGAAGAGGTTTCTCGCTTCGCTCGAAATGACAATCTTAAGTGTTGAAAGGCAGCAATAATTGGCGGCGCTGCCGCCAATTATTGCTGCCATATCTTTCTTCGCCATCCAGTCATTCCGACCGGAGGGAGGAACCTCATTCTTTCTGCCGCAGCCAATCATTCCGGAGGGAGGAACCTCATTCTTTCTGTTACAGATCATCATTCAGACCACAGGGAGGAACATCATTTTCTTTTTCGAATTCTTTTAAAAAATCTGAAACTTGCTTTGCAAAGGAGTCGATTTTTTTATTATATCCTTGTTCAGTTATAACTACTTTCCATTCCGGATTCTTTTTATTGATGAGTGCTTTTTTCTTTTGGCGACTCCAATTTTTTAGTTCTTTTTCTCTATTTATTGCTGAATTAAAATCTGAAAATTCTTCAAAATAAATACAATATTCAACTTTGTATATATTGGTAAAAGATTTTTTGTTCAAATGGTTTTTATGTTCGAAAATTCTCCTACACAAATTATTAGTAACACCAATGTACAACACGGTTTTACTTTTGTTCGTCATGATATAAACAAATCCTGGGTTGCTCATTTTGGGTTTTTCATTTTAGGCTAATGGTTTAATTCTTTAATAAAAGGCCTATTAGGGAAGTTTATTAAATAGTTTTTTCATGGGTTTTTATTTACAAATGTAAAAAATGAAATTATAACATTTACTTTTTCTTTTGAAGGGTGAGAGGTTTCTCGCTTCGCTCGAAATGACGAGCATTTGTGTGGGGTGAGAGGTTTCTCGCTTCGCTCGAAATGACGAGCATTTGTGAGGGGTGAGAGGTTTCTCGCTTCGCTCGAAATGACAATCTTAAGTGTTGAAAGGCAGCAATAATTGGCGGCGCTGCCGCCAATTATTGCTGCCATATC
>JAUYMZ010000249.1 GCA_030699355.1 Bacteroidota bacterium
TTTTTGCCTTTTTAAACCCATTATATCTATGCAAAAGGAAGAGGTAAGCGCCGTAATAGCGCCATCTGCCGAAGGAAACAAAGCAGAAATTAATCCAATAATAAATACTAACGACACCCAAACAGGCATATAATCTAAGGCAATAGTAGGGAACAAATCATCGCCTTTTACCAAAATACCTTTGCTACTGGCAAACAAATACAAAACACCTCCCAACAATAAAAACAAAAAGTTTACTAGCACCATCACAGAACTAAACAATACCATGTTTTTTTGTGCACCACCCAATGTTTTTACACTAATATTCTTTTGCATCATTTCTTGATCTAGGCCCGTCATGGCTATGGTAATAAAAGCCCCACCAACAATCTGCTTCAAGAAAAATCGCTTATCGTTTACATCTAAATTAAACATATCCATGTGGCCACTATCGGCTAAACTTATAATAGTTTGAGATAGGTTCAGCCCTAAATCTCCAATGATATAAAATACGCAAACCACTAAAGCCAACAACATAAAAAAGGTTTGTAAGGTATCTGTCCACACAATGGTTTTAACGCCTCCTTTAAAAGTGTAGAGCAAAATCATTCCTAAAATAATGAGCGTAGTTAACTCAAATGAAATTCCTAATTGGTTCAGCACAAATAACTGCAACACATTTATTACTAAATACAATCGAAGGGTAGCGCCAAGTGTTCTAGACACAATAAAGAACAAGGCGCCTGTTTTATAGGAAACCAATCCAAAACGTTCGCCTAAATAATTGTAAATAGAGGTAAGTTGGAGTTTATAGTACAAAGGCAACAACACGTAAGCCACTACAAAATAGCCAATAAAATAGCCAATTACTACTTGAAAATAACTGAATTTAGCCAGTTCTACTGTGCCAGGCACCGACACAAAGGTAACCCCAGAAAGGGAGGTTCCTATCATGCCAAAGGCCACTAAAGCCCAATGACTACTTTTATTGCCAATATAAAAAGAATCGTTGGTAGCATGGCGCGAGGTATAGTATGCCACGCCCAATAAAACCAAAAAATAAATAAGTATAACAGATAAAAATAGTGCTGGTACCATGTTACAAATCTATCAGAAGAGATAGAAAGTACAAATGGAGTTAACCACAAAGAAAACGTGTTTTGTATTCTTTTAAGGTTTTACCTCTTGCAAAGGCACACCCAACATAATCATAAGCATAAGCAATGTGGCCACCACCATTAAAGAAACAGAAAGCGGACGCCAAATAGATTTCTTAGGCGAATCGTCGGCATTTGGAAAATATTTTTTGTAGGTAAATTCCACCAATAAAACACCTTGCAAAAAATTAGCTAAAATAGTTGTGCCGCTCCCACCAATTGATGTGGAAGCTAAAATAGCTGTTAAAACTGCCATGCCAAACGTTACCAAAAGAATGAGGCTTCCTTCTGTTTTTTTGCTAATATCAACAAGGTTTTTCCTAAGCAAAAAGCCACCAAAAATAGGACTAAAAAAAATGCAAAAACCCAAAACCGCCCACTTAGAATAAATGGAAATAGGTCCTTTATCAGACTCAGAAGATTCAATCATAGTGCTTTAATAAAAGTTTTGACGGTTGTTTTTGTTCCAAATTTTAATGAGAATAAAGCCAAATAACATGCCACCTAAATGCGCAAAATGTGCCACATTATCGGAAGGATTATTAGAAAAACCTTGGTATAATTCTAGGGCACCATAAAATATTACGAAGTACTTTGCCTTAATAGGAAACGGAATAAAAAGCATCATTAAGGTGGTGTTTGGAAACAACATTCCAAAGCCCAATAATAGGCCAAAAACCGCGCCACTGGCTCCTACAACAGGCACATTCATTTTTCTGGCTACCATATATTCTACAATTTCTTTGGCTCCGTTAACATATTCTGGGTTGCTAGGATCAGCTTTCCAACCCAATAAAAAATCTGCCACTTGGGTGTCATTGGCCAAGAAATTATCTGCTTGTATTAATTTAAAAAATTGGTCGTAATCTGGCTGAACCAAAAATGTTGAAACAAGCTCTTTAACTTGGTACACTTCGTAGGCATTAACCCCAATATGAAGGGCTGCTGCACCAAAAGCTGTAACAAAATAATAAATAAAAAATCTTTTCGGACCCCAATAGTTTTCCAAAACACTACCAAACATCCATAAAGAAAACATATTAAAAAATAGATGCATAAAAGAACCATGCATAAACACATGCGATATAATTTGAAAGGGTTTAAAATAAACCGACTCTGGGTAGTATAATCCCAAGGTTTGGTTCAGGTTTATTATTCCGCGGCCCTGCAAAACAATGTATGCTAAAAAGCATATGGCATTAATAATTAACAGGTTTTTTACAACGGGCGGAAAACTCGAAAAATTACCTGGTCTATGTGATTGATACATGTATTTTTTATGCGAAATTAAAACATTTTGCCAATATCTTGCAGCGTTAACTTACTTACACAAGGCTTGCCATCTGGCGAAACTTGTGGTTCAGTGCAAGCAAACAACTCATCTACTAATTTATTCATCTCTTCTGTTTTTAGGCGTGTACCCATTTTAATAGCAGCTCTTTTTGCTAAAGTTTTAGCTACATTTTTATGCTTGTTTTCCTCACCCAAAAGTTGTGTTTTATAGGTTTCAATAATCCCATTCAACAGCTCTTGCTCATTTTCTAAATGTAATTCTGCTGGCAAGCCATTTACTACAAACGCATTTTTACCAAAAGAGTTTACGGTAAAACCTAAAGCGCCCATTTCTGGTAAAATTTCTACTAAAATATCAGCATCCTGAGCATTTAAATTTACCACCTTTGGAAACAACAATTGCTGACTAATAATTGGATGCTGAGCCAAAGCTTGCAGGTAGCGTTCAAACAAAATTCTTTCGTGTGCAGCCTGCTGGTGAATTAACATTAAACCACTTTTTATAGGAGTAACAATATATTGATTGTTTAGCTGAAAAAACACGCGTAAATCACCTATTTCTTCGCTGGGAGGCAAAAGGCTCATTTGAGCTTCAGTGGCGGTGCTAGAAGTATTTCCTTGAAATAAAGTTTCCCAATTTTTTACATTCTGGTTGCGTTGCTGCTGATAGCTTTCTTTAAAGCCTCCCCAATCTGGTTTACTAACAGTTGCATTGTTCCCAGTATCTAGAGAAACAGTAGATTTATCGAAGTTAAGTTGCGTATGAATAAAGCGATTATCGTCGAACTGCCCCTCATCCGGACTTTGAGCATAATCTCCTAAAGCCTTTCTTATTACAGCACGCATAATTTGATAAACATTACGTTCGTCCTCAAACTTTACTTCGGTTTTTGTTGGATGAATATTGATATCAATTTGGGCAGGGTCTATTTCAATTTTTACTACATAAAGTGGAAACTGCTCCTTGCTAATCATTCCCTCAAAAGCATTGTTAATGGCATGGTTTAGGTAGTTATCTTTAAAAAACCTGCGATTTACAAATAAATATTGCTCCCCTCTTAATCTTTTGGCAAAGGCAGGTTTTGCAATAAAACCACTTACTTTTATAATGCTTGTTTGTTCATCTAATTCAATCAAATCATCTTCATTTCTATCAGAAAACACCTCACATACTCGTTGCAATAAACTTTCTCCTTGGTAATCTAGTTCCAACTCCTCGTTGTGATAAAGTTTAAAAGTAAGATTAGGGTTCGCTAGAGCAGCGCGATTAAACTCTTCCACAATATGTCGCCACTCTACGGGGTTCGACTTTAAAAAATTCCTACGAGCAGGAATATTAAAAAACAAATTTTTAACCGATATACTTGTACCTTTTGGTGTAGCTACCAATTCTTGTTTCTTTACTTGAGAGCCCTCAATTAGCAAATAGGAACCCAACTCTTCTAACTCGGTGCGGGTTTTCATTTCTACTTGAGCAACAGAGGCAATACTTGCTAATGCCTCACCCCTAAAACCCATGGTGTTTATTTTAAAAATATCTTCTGTGGCCGAAATTTTAGAAGTAGCATGGCGCTCCCAGCACATTCTAGCATCAATTGCGTTCATGCCTATTCCATTATCTACAATGTGAACCAAAGATTTACCTGCATCTTTAATATACAAAGTAATTTCTGTGCTCCCTGCATCAATGGCGTTATCTAGCAACTCTTTTACAATAGATGCCGGTCGCTGAATAACTTCTCCTGCAGCAATCTGACTGGCTACATGATCTGGCAATAATTTTATTCTTTCACTCATTCCTTATACAAATCACTCTCTTTTTTCCGCTATTTTTAAACACTGTGGAGAACTTTCAACCAATCAATCGTTAATAAATTATTCTATCTAAATACTTTAATATGCTGTTTATTGTGCTATTTTGTAAACTTAAATGATTCGGAATATAAAATTTACACTCTTTTTGTTTGGGGCATTGCTTTTCTCCACGCAATCTATTGCACAAAATTACGCTATTAATTGGCAAAAAAATTACCCTTGGGTAGATTCTATCCTAAACAAACTCAGTTTAGACGAAAAAATCGCCCAATTAATGACCATTGCTGTTTGGACGCAAAGAGACAGTAACTACCTCAATGAAGTTGAAAAATTGGTTAGGGAACAAAAAATTGGTGGACTCATGTTTATGAAAGGCACTCCTCATAAACAAGCTGTGCTTACCAACAGGTTTCAACGCGCTGCTAAAGTTCCGTTGTTGGTTAGTATAGATGGAGAATGGGGTTTAAACATGCGCTTAGATAGTACCCCTGTTTTTCCAAGGCAAATGGTTTTAGGTGCTGCCAATAACATAGAACTTACCGAAGAAATGGGTGCAGAAATTGCAAAACATTGCAAAAGACTTGGCATTCATGTAAACTTTGCACCAGATATTGATGTAAATAACAATCCGGCAAACCCCGTTATAAACGATAGAAGCTTTGGCGAAAACAAATACATTGTAGCCAAACATGGTATTGCCTACATGAAAGGCCTTCAAAGCAATCATGTTTTGGCTACCGCTAAACATTTCCCCGGCCATGGAGATACCGAATCAGATTCACATCATGCTTTACCTATTATTAATGGAAATAGAAAACGCCTCGACTCACTGGAACTATATCCCTTTAAAGAACTAATTAAAAATAATGTAGGAAGTATCATGGTTGGCCATTTGTTTGTTCCAGCCATAGACACCAATAGCAACACAGCCTCCTCTATTTCGCCCATTACAGTGAAGGGTTTGTTAAAAGATGAAATGGGCTTTCAAGGACTTGTAGTTACCGATGGCTTAAACATGAAAGGCGTTGCCAATTACGCTGCCTCGGGCGAAGTTACAGCCAAAGCACTGGCAGCAGGTAATGAGTTATTACTCTTTGTTGAAGATGTGCCCCAAAGTATTTTTTGGATTAAAGAATACATCAAATGCGGCTTAATTTCAGAGGAAGACGTAAACAAAGCATGCAGAAAAATATTAATTACAAAAAACTGGGCTGGGCTGAACCAATACCAACCCATTCCATTAAAAAACTTACATGCAGATTTAAACTGCTGTGCCACCGATTTATTAATAAAAAAAGTAATAAAACAAGGAATTGTTGTTGCCAAAACACTCGATAATGTAATTCCACTAGAGAATCCACAAGACTATAAAATTGCAAGTATTGCAGTAGGTAACAAACTTTTTACCGCTTTCCAACAAAGCCTAAATAATTACCTCAAAGCCGATTATTACAGCGTAGATAAAAATGAGAGTCAGCCTGTGTTCGACTCTATGTTAGGACTTTTACAAAAATATAGCTTAGTTATCATAAGCCTTCATAGCACAAGTAGGTTTGTTAGCAGAAAGCTAGGTCTTACCACCCAACAAATTGCCTTTGTTAACGCCATACTTAATAGCAGAAAATGCATATTGGTAAACCACGGCAACCCGTATATTTTACAACACTTTACCCAAGCTAGAAATGTTATTTTGGCCTACGAAGATTTGCCAACCTATAACGATTTAGCAGCACAAGCTTTAATGGGTGCCTATGCTACAAAAGGGAAAATGCCTGTTTCTGTTACACCCAACTTTCCTTTAGCCTCTGGAATAAATACCACAGAAATTAATCGGTTTGAATATATTATGCCAGAAGAGCTTGGGCTAGACCATACGCCATTTAGTTTAATAGATACCATGGTTTTGCAAAGTATTAAACAAAAAGCCTTTCCTGGATGCCAAATTTTTGTTGCCCAAAATGGCAAAGTATTATATAACAAATCTTTCGGTAAATTTACCTACGACTCTGCATCAACTGTGGTGCAAAATCATCATTTATATGATATCGCTTCTCTTACAAAGGTAATGGCAACCACCCTAGCCATTATGAAACTTTATGAAAACAAAGAAATTAACCTGAATGATAAATTAGGCCTGTATTTGCCCTTTTTGAGAGGCACCGCCAAAGAAAAAATAAGCATTAAAGATGTATTGTTACACCAAGCAGGATTTCCTGCCTTTATACCATTTTATAAGAAAATTATAAATAATCAAATACCAGATACTACTTATTACAGTTCGGTTCAAACAAACCGACATAGCTTTGAGGTTGCCGATAGCTTGTGGGTAGACAAAAACATGGAGCAAGAAATTTTTAACCAAATTGCTATGGCAGATTTAAAGCCAGATGGAGAATATTTATACAGCGATTTAGGATTTATTTTACTTAGAAAAATTGTCGAAAATATCAGCAATATGCCTTTCGATGCCTATTTAAATTTACATTTTTATAAGCCTCTATCTTTAGCAAATCTTACTTTTAAACCCCTTAAAAATGGTGTAAGTACTAAAAAAATTTCCCCTACAGAAAACGATTTGGTTTTTAGAAAACAATTAATTCGCGGACATGTTCACGATCAAGCTGCATCATTACTTGGAGGTATAAGCGGCCATGCAGGCTTGTTTAGCAATGCCAATGATGTAGCTATAATAATGCAAATGTTATTAAACGATGGCGAATACGGAAATGTGCGCGTTCTTAAACCTAGTACAGTGCATCTTTTTACCAATAAACAAAGCAAAAAATCGAGAAGAGGTTTGGGCTTTGATAAACCAGAAACTATCCCTGGTAAAGCTAGTCCAACAGGCCAAAATTGCTCGCCATTAACCTTCGGACATACAGGTTTTACAGGAGTTTGCGCTTGGGCTGATCCAAAAACTAATTTGGTTTATGTGTTTCTTTCCAATAGAATATACCCAAGTACAGAAAACAATTTATTGGCTCAAAGTAATTTAAGAACGCGCATCCAAGATTTGATTTACGAAGCAGTAAAAAAGAAATAAATGCTAATAGATTAAGTATTAATTTATTGTAAAATTTTATTTTTTATTTTTTTGTGAATCACAAAACTTGGAATTCTCAAATGAATTTTTATCTTTGAATTTCATATTTATTTATTCATGAACATCTACATTGGAAATTTAAACTGGAGCACAACTGAAGATGAGTTGCGCGGCCTGTTTTCACAATTCGGCGAAGTAAGCAGTATTAACATTGTTAACGACAAATTTACTGGCCGTAGCAAAGGATTTGGTTTTGTTGAAATGCCGGATAATGCCGGAGCAACTAGTGCCATTAACTCTCTAAACGGTCAGTCTTTCAAAGACAGAAACATTACCGTTAATGAAGCTCGTCCACGCGAAGAAAGACCTAACCGCGAGAGAAGGTCTTTTAACAACGACAGAGGAGACAGAAGATCTTATTAATATACCTATAAGAACTCAACAAAAAAGCCGTACCAAAAGGAACGGCTTTTTTTATGCCCTGTATCAAAGAAATTTGTCCAGAAATTTACAGATACAAATGCATCGATACACCCAGTAAAGACGAGATTAATCGTGGCTCTAAGAGGAGTATTAATACTAATCTTTCTTCTTAATCTTCTTCTTTTGAGCTGGGGTCATGGTATTTATTTTGTTGTAGTAACCAAGCTTAGAGCCTTCTACCCAAATGCTAAGTTTTCTGCCGTAATTTAAACCATTTCCCTTTAATTTATTCCACGATTTAATCTCAGCAACACTCACATCAAACCAATCTGCTACATCATTAATATTATCCCCTTTTTTAACAGTATAAATTACCTTCTTTTTACTGAACTTTTTCACTGGTCCTTGTGGCGCATCACCTGTGGCTGCTTGCATTTTATCTATGGGTTCAGCCTGAAGCTCACTGGCCTGTATTGGCCTGTAAACAGAGTCTCTCAACATTTCAAAACGTTTAGATTTACTCTTAGGTATACGTATAAAATAACCATCTGCATTAAACGGAATTACATCCTTTCTAAAAACAGGATTTAACATACGCAGCTCCTCAACACTTACCTCGGTTACTGCAGAAATTTGCTGAAAAGAAAGCCATTTATTTACCAATATAGAATCTGTATCCCACTCCTGTTTTGGTTCAACCAGTGATATGCCATGCTCTTTATAATAGTTAAATATATAAGCAGTAGCAATTACCCGCGGGTATAAATCTTTGCAAAAAGCCGGCATATAAGGGTAAATATCCCAGAAATAAAAACTGTTATTACTTAAGTGAATACACTTATTAAGGGTAACTGGTGAACACCCATAACTGGCTATGGCCAATGGCCATGTTTTATAAATGCTATACAAATCTTTAAAATGTTGCCCCGCCACTACAGTAGACCTCAAGGGATCTCTACGCTCGTCTATGTAAGTATTTACTTTTAGCTTATACATTTTACTTACCGGATAAGCCATCATCCATAAGCCGCTAGAGCCACCTGAATTTACAGCTGATGGGTCTAAGGCTGAAACAGTAGCTGCCAAATATTTTAAATCAATGGGTAAACCTTTAGAGCGAAGTGTTTTTTCAATGAATGGGAAAAACTGCTTGCTCCTAGTTAAAAGCTCCTTGGTAGCTTCAGGATTGGCCAAATACTCCTCTATAAAAGGTTTTACAGATGGATTGTAAGACAACTCAATTGGACTTTTTAATGCTTGTAACCGGCTTTGATACACCTCATCTACACCTGCAAACGCAACAATGGCTTGAACCAAGCCCAAAAACACCAACAAAACACTTTTCATTTTCACTACCATAGTTTGGCAAAATAAACATTACGCCTGCACCTTCGGCAGAAAGTAATTAAGATTTAAACATAAAAAATTAGATTGTGCCCTTTAAGGCAAACACTTATTTTGCCAACTGAGCAACCAAAGCTAAAAGCCTGTCGTCTTCGTGCATATTGGCCATTATTTGTAAGCCAATTGGCATACCATTGCTATCGTTACCATTGGGTATACTTACAGCCGGAATACCTGCAATATTTGCATGTACGGTAAATACATCTGCCAAATACATAGCAATTGGATTATTAGATTTTTCGCCCAATTTAAAAGCCGTGGTTGGCGAGGTAGGCGAAATAATAAAATCAAAATCTTTGAATATTTCTTGGGTTCTTTGCTGAACCAAACGGCGTACTTTTTGAGCCTTGGTATAATAAGCATCATAATACCCCGATGAAAGCACAAATGTTCCGAGCATGATTCTTCTTTTTACCTCAGAGCCAAAGCCCTCCGACCTAGATTTTTTGATGGTGGATTCTAAATCCACCGCATTACCGCTTCTAAAACCATAGTGCATACCCGCAAAACGGGCCAAATTAGAAGAAGCCTCTGCTGTGGTTAAGGTATAATAGATAGGTATTAAATAGGGTAACAAATCAAAGCTAAGTGCTTTTACCTCATGCCCTTGGTCTATTAAAGATTGAATATACTTTTCTGTGGCTACTTTTACCTCTGGCTCAATACCTTCTGCCTCTAGTGTTTCTTTGATATAGGCAAATTTATATTTGCTTTGTTTTGGTTCAAACCGAGTAAAATTACCAGCAGGCAATTGAGAAGCGGTGGCATCATAGTTATCAGAACCAGCAATTACCTCCATCAACAATTGCATATCAGAAATGCTTTGGGTAATTGGGCCAATTATATCAAAAGAAGAAGCGTAAGCAATTAAACCCCAGCGCGATACTTTGCCGTAAGTAGGCTTAAAACCATACAAACCACAAAAAGCTGCTGGTTGCCTGATACTTCCGCCGGTATCACTACCAAAACTTGCTAAACACATTCCCGCTTGCACTGCCACAGCCGCACCACCAGATGAACCTCCAGCTACTCGCTCATTGTTGGCATCATTTAAAACTGGACCAAATGCTGAGTTTTCGTTCGAAGCGCCCATGGCAAATTCGTCGCAATTTAAACGACCAATAATAATGGCATCTTCTGCTAACAAGCGCTCCACCACTGTGCTCGAATAAACAGATGTAAAGCCCTCTAAAATTTTAGACGAAGCAGAAACTTTATGGTCTTTGTAACAAATATTGTCTTTTAAGCCAATAACCATACCTGCCAATTTACCGGCAGTACCAGAAGCTAATTTGAGCGAAATTTCCTCGGCACGCTGTTTGGCCTCTTCATCAAAAACCTCTAAAAATGCATTTAAATGCATCTTTTTATCAATGTTTTCAAGGTAATGGCTAACCAAATTAGGCAAAGTAATTTTACCCAATTGTAAATCGGTTTGTATTTGAGCTAAACTTAAATAGGTCATTGGCAGAAAATAGTTCTAAGATTTGGCTTCTCCGTCTTTCGACTTCATGCCTTCTTCAATTTGGTCTTTTACGTTCTTTTTTGCGTCGTTAAATTCGCGAACACCTTGGCCTATGCCGCGCATGAGTTCTGGAATTTTTTTACCCCCAAATAAAAACACGATAGCTAATAAAATTATTAACCATTCTCCACCACCTAGGTTGCCGATAAATAACAATGTAAAGTTCATTTTTGATGAATTAAGTTGCGAAATTAATCTATTTTTTCTTTAAAAATTTTTCTAATCATGAATTATTTCATGTGAACACTTCTTTTAAGTGCTTTTAGCTCCTTATCATTGAGTTCTCTCCACTCGCCACGTTTTAAGGTACCCTTTTCTACGCCGGCATATAGTACGCGGTCTAATTTATCTACCGTGTATCCTAAGTGTTCAAACATTCTGTGAATGATTCTGTTTTTTCCACTGTGAATTTCAATACCCACTACATTTTTGTTTTTAGCATCTGATTGGGCAATGGCATCAGGCTTAATAAAACCATCTTCTAACTCAACACCATTAGATAATGTCCACAAATCGGCTGGTTTTAAACTCTTATTCAAAGTAGCCTTATACACCTTATTAATTTCATATTTTGGATGCATCAATCGGTTGGCCAATTCTCCGTCGTTGGTTAACAACAAAACGCCTGTGGTATTTCTATCTAACCTGCCAATTGGGTAAATACGCTCACGCATTTTGCCATCAAAAATATCCATTACAGTATTTCTGCCATCTGGGTCGTCGGCAGTAGTAATGGCATCTTTAGGCTTATTCAACAAAATATAAACCTTGGCTTCTACTGTAAGTTTTTCGCCGTTAAATCGCACCACATCTCCAGCCTTCACTTTGGAGCCCAATTCTATTACCACAGTTCCATTAATACTAACCAATCCCGCTCCAATCAATTCATCTGCTTCTCTCCTAGAACAAACTCCAGCATTAGAAATAAATCGGTTCAGCCTTACCTCACCGCCAACACTCAAAGTATCTTCTGTAATGCGCTCTTTAGATTGTGATTTCGATTTAGAAACAAATTCTTTTTTCTCGCCTAAATCAATGGCTTTGCCCCTAGAACCCGGTCTTTTAAATCTAAAATCTTCTTCTTTTCCTTCGCTAACTCTTGGCTTAAAGCCTTTCAATTCCGATTTTTTAGTAAATTTTCCCTTACCTGGTCCACTTGTATCAAAATCATTGGTGCGCCTGGTTCTGGTTCTTGGTGTGGCCTCGTCGTTCTCCTTTTTATCGTAAAAACTATCCATGTTTTTACGGTCTTTAAACGTATCGGCACTACCATAGGCGCGTTTGGTACGCTCAGGGAAAACGCTTTTATCTCCCCTACTTATGCCCATTTTTTTGCGGGGTGTTCTTGGCGCGTCGCCTTCGCTGCGCTTATCAAAAGTTCTGCCCGTACCTTCTTTTTTATATCTGTCTGAACCAACAGATTTTCTAGCATATGGCTTATCAGAAGATCCCGGTCTGCTAGAAGGACGACTCGTTCTTGGCTTGCTATCTTCGCTAAATCTGTCTGAACCAACAGGTTTTCTAGCGTATGGCTTATCAGAAGATCCCGTTCTGTTAGAAGGGCGACTCGTTCTTGGTTTGCTATCTTCGCTAAGACTGTCTGATGATGCCGATTTTCTCGCGTAAGGTTTATCAGAAAAACTGCTTTTTCCAAAAGCTCTTTTGGCTCCTGTTCTTGGTTTAAACTCATCAGAACCGCTGCTTCTTTTAGCGTATCCGGTTCCATCACTCGATTTACTTGTTCTAAATTTGTTTCCAGTACTTCCTGCACTTCTTGCCGAACTTGATTTTCTGGGTGTACTGCTTTTTCTGGGTGCGCCTGCACCCGCTCTTGGTAGGCTGCGCTTACTGCCTGATTGCTCTCTTTTCATTCCTTAATTTTCTTGTTTTGCTATTCATTCACCCTCCTGCATTGCATCTTCATGCAATTCCAATTGGTGTAAAAATTAACCAAACCAAAAAGATTTAATAGCCTTACAATATCTGTTTCAGACAATTCTAATGAACTAAACCAGATTCGCTTTGCATATTTCCCGTTGTTTGAGCAGGCAATTGTGAATAATAGCCCGCAAAGATAGCTATATTTTAAGGATTTATCCTATTTATCCACAAAAAGAAAACAAACATAAATCGGCAGATATCGGAAACTCACTGCTTTTAACAGATAGAAAATTTATTTTCTGCGCTCAATGGTTCGGGTTTTTCCATTTACGGTTACCGTTATTAAACGGTCGCAATTGCCTGAACCAAAGTTTATGGTTCGAACCAATTTGTTTTCTGGGCTTATTTCTAATATCCCACTTACAATTTTGTATTCACAAGAATTTAATACACGGAGCGTTTGCGTAATAGTTGATTGAAAAGAAATTCCTTTTCGATTTATTCCGCTGCCAGTTCCAGATATTTCATATACATCATCTAATCTATTGGTTGTTTTATCCCCTGCAATCCAAACACGTGTTCTATTGCTTTTCCAAGTAAAAGTTTCGGCCGATGGAGAGGTTATTTTACCATCTACTTCAATGGTAAAACTTGTATGTCCCATTAGGTTCAAACCTGCATTGAATATAGACTTTTTGCCTTCTATAAACATATTATTTTGATAAAAATTTTCGAAACTAATTTCTATTAATGTTCCAGGATTTCTATAGGCTCCGTTCCACTTTACCCATATTATGCCTCGACGCAATTGACCATCTTTACATAAATAATTCACCGTGCCATAATCAATCTTCATTGTTTTAATGCCTTGTGCACTGTCTAAACTAACAATAGGATAAGGCGATTTTTTTAATCCTAAATCTTCAACAGATTCATTTACTGCCGAATAAACCAAATCAAAGCTCATTTCCCCCTGCGTTTGGTCTTCAGCCGAGGTAATATCTTGATCTAGTTCACGGTCTTTTTTACAAGAAAATGCTAATAGGCTGATAATTAGTAAAATTACTACAGAAACGATTTTACTATTTTTCATGATAATTTAATTTATGAGCATAGGATAGCTTTAAAAATGAAAAGTTTAATGTTAAAGATTTATTTTTTACAGATTTACTTTACTATGTTTGACACATGAAGGCAAAAAGACTACTTATAGCAACTTTATCCGTACTTGGATTATTTTCTGTTTTATACTTTTTAAATGAGCAAAAAACGCTCGAAATATTTCCGCCCATATTACTTGGTTTGCGTTGGGTCGCACTCGGCCTAGCTATATGGTTTGCAATAGAGAAGCGCAATTTAACGGCTTGGATTTTGGTGGCTATGTTTATAGGTATTGCTTTAGGAAGTGATTTCCCAGAAATTAGTAAACCACTGAAGGTTTTAAGCGATATTTTCCTTCGTTTAATCAAAACCATTATAGCTCCTTTGCTTTTTAGTACCCTAGTGGTTGGTATTGCAGGCCATTCAAATATTAAACAAGTAGGTAGAATGGGTTTAAAATCTATCGTTTATTTTGAAGTTGTTACCACTGTCGCACTCGTTATAGGCCTATTTGCCATTAACCTTACCCAAGCTGGAGTAGGTTCAAACCTAGAAGCACAAAATTCCCAAATTGAGAAAGCAAATTCTATACTAGCACAGAAACAAAGTCATGATGTTATCTTAGATATTTTCCCAGAAAACATTGCCAAAGCAGTAGTTGAAAATCAAATATTGCAAATTGTAATGTTCAGTATTTTGTTTGGAATTGGACTTGCCTTGGTTAAAAATGAAGAAAAGAAAGCGGCAATCCTTTTATTTTCAGAAGGTTTAAGTGAAGTCATGTTTAAGTTTACGCATATTGTAATGCTTTTTGCCCCTTTAGCTGTTGGAGGCGCTATGGCCTATTCGGTAGCCAGCTTAGGCATGGGTGTTTTAGGAAATTTACTCAAGCTCGTTGGTACTTTGTATGGTGCCCTTTTTGCATTTGTCGCATTGGTGCTTGTGCCCATAGGATTCTTAGTTAAGCTGCCTTTTAAGAAATTTATTGATGCCATTTCAGAACCCGTTTCTATTGCCTTTGCAACAGCTAGTTCTGAGGCTGCTTTACCAAAAGCCATGGAGCAATTAGAGAATATGGGTATCCCCAGAAAAATTGTTGCCTTTGTTTTGCCAACAGGATATAGTTTTAATCTAGATGGAACCACCTTGTATCTGTCGTTAGCGTCTGTATTTATTGCGCAAGCTTCAGGAATAGATTTAACTTTGGGTCAGCAAATACAAATGTGTTTGATATTAATGTTAACCAGCAAAGGCGTTGCAGGGGTTCGCGGAGCCTCGTTTTTAATTTTAGTAAGCACCGTATCTTCACTAGGTTTAGACCCAACAAAAGCCTTTGCCATACTGGCCGTAGATGCCTTGATGGATATGGGTAGAACCTCGGTAAATGTTATTGGAAACTGTTTGGCAACCTATGTTGTAGCCAAATGGGAAGGTGAGGTTTAAGGCATACAATTCACATTTTAGCTGTTATTCTTGTGGTTTACGTATAGTAAGCTTGGTTTAGTACTTGCCTACATTTGTGCTACTAAACCCTTTGATTTTGATTCAATACAACACTTTTCAGTTAGACAATGGTTTAACTGTTATTCATCATTTTGATAACGCTACGCAGCTTTGCGCACTAAATATCTTGTATAAAGTAGGTTCACGCAACGAGGACCCAACTAAAACCGGATTTGCGCATTTATTTGAACACCTAATGTTTGGTGGTTCTGAAAACATTCCAGAATTTGATTTGGCCCTACAAACAGCGGGTGGTGAGAGTAATGCTTTTACAAGCAATGATATAACCAACTATTATGTTACACTTCCAGCCATCAATATTGAAACTGGATTTTGGCTAGAAAGCGACAGAATGTTAAGCTTAGATTTTAGTGAGAAAAGCTTATCGGTTCAACGCAATGTGGTAATAGAAGAATTTAAAGAACGCTACTTAAACCAGCCTTACGGCGATGTTTGGTTGCGGATTTTGCCTTTGGCTTATAAAGAGCATCCATACAATTGGGCCACTATTGGAAAAGAAATTAGCCATATAGAGCAAGCAGATTTAGAACAGGTTAAATCGTTCTTCTTTAATTTTTATGCACCCAATAATGCCATATTGGTTGTGGCTGGAAACATTTCATTGGAAGAAACCAAGCAACTGAGCGAAAAATGGTTCGGACCAATTCCTAGAAGAAATACCATCATTAAGCCCTATCCTCAAGAACCAAAACAAACGGAGGCTAGAAAAGAACATGTATACAGTGATGTGCCTGTTAATATGATTGTTAAAGCATATCATATGGGGGGTAGGTTAGATTCAGATTATTATGCCTGCGACTTACTTTCGGATATACTTGGTGGGGGAAAATCAGCTAAATTTTACAATAAATTAGTGAAAGAAATGCGGCTGTTTAGTGAGTTAGATACTTACATCAGCGGAGATACCGACCCAGGATTGTTTTTAATAGAAGGCAAGTTAAGCAAAGGAATAAGCTTTGAAATGGCTGAAGCGGCCATTGAGGAAGCCTTAACAGAATTTAAAAATTTAGGAGTAAACCAAAAAGAACTAACCAAAGTGCTCAATAAAACTGAGACAAATATTCAGTTTGGAGATATTAGTCTTTTAAATAGAGCTATGAAATTAGCTTTTGCCGCTTTTTTAGGCGATATAAACCTTGCAAATACAGAAATAGACAAATACCTCGATGTAAGTCCAGAAATGCTTCAGAATATAGCTAAAAACATGCTAGTTGAAGAAAATTGTTCCACCCTTTATTACCACGCAAAATGATTACAATAGACCGCAGTATAACACCTGGTTTTCATACCATTGAGAAATTAAGTTTCCCAGAATATCAAAAAATAGAAATTAAAAAGCAATTGT
>JAUYMZ010000326.1 GCA_030699355.1 Bacteroidota bacterium
AAAACGTGCTGCTAGGCCTAATTTATTGTGCGATATAATTGGTAAATCATAGGTAGGTATAAACCCTAAACTATAGCCAAAGGTATCGGGTTTATTTAGCATAAAAAACTTAGCGTTTATACTTAATTTTGGCCGGCCATATACTTGGGTAAACAAAGGTTTTTGAAGGCCATATTTTACCAATGATATTTCGAAACCTTTTACGTAGCCATTTAAACTCATATTGGTTTTGTTTACCACATTGGGGGCAAAATGATATCCAAATAAACCGCTTATTTTATAACCATAACTTGCTTTTTCTTCGGTTTGAGCCAATACCGCCTTGCCGTGTAAAAATACTACACACAAGATAATCGCGCGTATTATTTGGGTTGATTTAGCAGGCATTGATAGTTTGGGTAAAATTACTTTGTGATTTTTAAATAATGTTTGGCAATTTATGAAACTTTGTAGATTTTTGACTCAATGTATAAAGTCTTATTTGTTTGCCTTGGAAATATTTGCCGTTCACCTCTGGCAGCAGCTGTGTTTGCCAATAAACTTAAAGAGAAAAATAGCGATTTAGTTTTTGAAATTGATTCGGCTGGAACACACAATTACCATGCTGGTAAACCTGCCGATGAGCGGGTTTTGCTTATGCTAAACGACCGTAATATTGAAATAAATCACCTGGCTAGGCGCATAGAGTTAAAAGATTTTGATTACTTCGATTATATTTTTGCCATGGATGAAAACAACTATGAAGCCATTCATAAACTTGCTCCAAACAAAAATTATAAAGCAAAAATTGTTCAGTTTAGAAAGTACGACCCATACAGTCAGGGAAGCCTAACCGTTCCAGACCCTTATTATGGAGATATGAAAGATTTTCAGGTGGTATACAATATCATAGATGATACCTTAGAAAATTTATATGATAGGTTCAGCCAAGGATTAGAAGTAAACTAAAAACGCCAGAATACCATCGAAACAATACCTGCCATCATAATCCATTTGGCAAGGGAACTTAATCTACTAAAATCTCTTTTTACATCGGCAGTTTTGATAAACCAAGCCATCACAAACATGGGTATCACAACCAAGATGAGCATATACATTAAAAACATAATGTATATCTTATAACTGCTGTAACTTAAAGCCACAAACGAAGTGCAAAAAGCCATGGTTAAGCCAATAATAGAAATTTGCAATACCATTAAAATATCTTTGGTTTTGCGCACACCCAAAACAATGGGCAAGGTTCTACATTTAAAATTTTGGTCGCCACGTAAGTCCTCTGTATCTTTAATAATTTCTCTAATGAGGGTGGTTCCAAAAGCAAATATTCCGTACACCCAAATACCTGCTACCATCATATCTTGCTGAAAAATATGCATAATCCAGAGGGTAAAGGCCGTTAACAAGGCCACTAAAATATTGCCAATTAAATAGGTTTTCTTTAAAAACTGCGAATACAACCACAACGAAAAAGCGCATATAAACACCAATATAGCTATTTGTTTATTAATGGCAAGGGCTAAAAGCAGCGCAAAGCCATTTAAAATCAAATGCAAAAACATGGCCCAACGCCTAGAAATGGTATTGCCCACAATTACTTTGCCTGGCTTATTTATTAAATCTAGTCGCACATCCATGTAATCGTTGATGATATACCCCGCTGCCGCTACCAAAAAAGTACTTCCCAATAAAAGTAGGAAGTTAACCTGAAAAAGTTGGGTATAGCCCAAATTGGGCGTTAAAAAGTAATAAGCAAATATCTGAGTTGCCGTAATAATGAGCAGGTTATTAATGCGTATAAGCCTCAAAAAATCTACTATGGGTATGGTCATAGGGTGTTTCCGTTTATGTCGTCTAATTTAATAACTCCGCCAGATATAATAAACTTCATAAGGTTACTGCTTTCGCCTTTGTATTTCTGTATTTTGTTTTTATCAACCAAAAACAAATTACCAGAAAATGCATAGGAGTGGGGCATATACACCCCTACCATACCCGGAAGGTTTAACAAACTTAAATCTTCTTGGGTAATAAATCCAGGTTTGTAAATACCCGGTGTAAGTTCTACAATAACAGGTTTATCAAACTTTTTCTTTTCGCCCACAAAGGCTTCCATAAGGTCTTTTACAGAAGTATATATGGTTTTTACAAAAGGGATATTAGAGATAATATCATCCATTAAATCAACAATGGGTCTTGTAATAAAGGATGAACCTATAAAACCCACCATCAAAATACTTCCAATTACAATAATAAATCCTAAGCCCGGTGTGTCGAGTAATAAAACCTCATCAATAGATTCCATCAATCCCCTTAATATTCGATAAGTGGCGTATATAGGTAAGGATATTAAAAGTCCTTTGATGAAGTAACTAAGCAGTTTCCGGAGTCGGGCTCCAAACGATTTTTTGATTCTTTCTTTTCCGTAATCCATGATTAATAATCTATTTCTAATCCCAATCCTTGCACAAAATCTCCCAACAGGGGATTTTTCGTCACCATTTTCTTAAGCTGATCAGGCTTAGATAATTTGGTCATGTGTTGCATTCTATCTTTGTTAATCACAAACACAATATCCAACAAGGTGTTTTGTAATTGCTTTCTAAAATAGGGAATAAGGTCCATGCGTTCTTCCTCCATCATTTCACTTTCGAGCTGACTTTTTAATTCAACTTCTACTTTCTCTTCACTAAGCATTTTAACGGGCGATTCTTTTAAGAAGGCCGAAAGGCGCGATTTACCCGTTTTCTCTAGTTTCTCAATATACGCTAACCATTGTTCTGTAAAAGTTTCCAAGCTAAAAGGCTTATTTTCTACAAATACCTGCGTTTCATTTTCATCTTTAATTTGTTGCAGGGCTTGGAGTTCTTTTTGTTTATTTACCTGTTCTTTTAATCGCTCCAAGGTAGACTTCTGGCTTGGGTTTTCGCTCAATTCTATTTTGGGCTGAACCAAAACAGGCGGCGGAATAGGTTTTTCATCGGAACTTACCGCACTATGGGTAGGTTCAGGATTGGAACTTACATTAATTTTTTTTTTCTCATCAACCATTGGTTGCTGAGTGCTTAGTTGAATGGCTCTACCCAAATTGCAAAGTTTCATCAAGGCCAATTCTACATGCAATCGTTGGTTTTTGCTGAGTTTGTAATTAAAATCGGTTTGGTTCAGCAAGTTTAAAGCATTTAATAACCAAGAACTGCTGCACGATTGAGATTGCTGTGCAAATTTATTGGCTACATTGGGAGCTACTTCCAACAGTTTTAGGGTGTCGGGATGTTTGCAAACCATTAAATTTCTGATATGTTCGCTAAAACCATGTAAGAAATGTTGGGCTTCGAAACCATTGTTAAGAATTTCATCAAACAATAATAAGCTAGCCGATAAATTGCCTGATAGCAGAAAATTGGTGGCCCTAAAATAATAATCGTAATCTAGAATATTGAGGTTGGCAATAACATCTGCATAAGAAATTTTATTACCGCTAAAACTTACAATTCTATCAAAAATGGAAAGCGCGTCGCGCATGGCTCCATCCGATTTTTTGCCAATTACATGCAAGGCTTCTTCCTCTGCTTGAATGTTTTCGCTGAGGCAAATTTTCTTTAATTGTTTAACAGCATCGTCTATTTTGATGCGATGAAAATCAAAAACCTGGCAACGACTTAAAATGGTTGGAAGGATTTTGTGTTTTTCTGTGGTGGCTAAAATAAATTTAGCGTAGGGAGGTGGTTCTTCTAATGTTTTAAGAAAGGCGTTAAAAGCTTGTGCACTTAACATATGCACCTCATCTATAATATAGATTTTATATTGTGCTCCTTGCGGGGCGTATCTAACTTGGTCTACCAAGGCTCTTATATCATCTACCGAGTTGTTAGAAGCGGCATCTAATTCATAAATATTAAAGGATGCGTTGGCATTAAAAGCGGTGCAACTATCGCATTGATTACAAGCTTCAAAATCTTCGCTGAGTTGCATGCAATTGATGGTTTTTGCCAACAAACGAGCACTCGTAGTTTTACCAACACCTCTGGGGCCACAAAACAAAAAGGCATGGGCAAGATGCCTATTTTTAATTGCATTTTTTAAGGTTTGTACTACATGCTCCTGACCAACAACAGTATCAAATCTATCCGGTCTGTATTTGCGTGCGCTTACCACAAAGTTTTCCATGCCGCAAATTAAAAAGAAAAAATGAAATTAATAATGAAATAGCGTTCAGCTTAAACAGAAATTGGAAGTTCTATGTAAAAGCTTGACCCTGAGTTTGGTTTACTTTCCACGCGAATTCTACCTCCATGCCCTTCCACAATAAGTTTGGTAATTGATAATCCAATGCCAACGGTAGCTTCGTGTTCGGTTCCTTCTTTTCTAACAGAGGTGTTTTTATCAAAAATTTTGGTAATGGTTTCTTGCTGCATACCTATGCCTTGGTCTTGAATTTGGATGATACACCAGTTATTTTCAATTTTTTGAAAAACTTGGATTAAATCCCCACGGGAGCTGTATTTAATAGCATTCATCAGAATGTTTATAAACACACGCTTCATTCGCTCTCCATCCAAAAGTAGCAATTCATTGGATTGAAAATGTGGAATAATTTGAATTTTTTTAGGAGCACTTTTAAAATGAAGAATTTGTATACTTTCTTGAATAATAGCCTGAATATCTTGGGAGGTTTTATGAAGGTCGAAGCTGCCTTTTTCTATCATAGACTGGTCTAAAATGTCTTCGATAATGTTGATAGAAAGCTGACAGCTTCCTTTGATGAGTGGGAAATATTCATGAAGGTCTGAATCTTCGTTCGATTCGGCCTCCATAAGTTCATTCAGTCCAATGATATTCCCTATTGGAGCTCTCAAATCATGGGCGATAGATTGCATTAAATAACTTTTATTCAGGTTTATTTGAGCCAACTTATCGTTTAAGGCAGCCACATCTTCTTTTTGTTGCAATATTTGTTTGTTCAATGCAAGCAATTCTGTGTTTTTAAAATTGAGTTTTTTATAGTTATAAATACTGATGATTAATATTAAAATTACGGCCAAAGTAATAGCCAAGTAAATATTTCTTTGTAGGGAGTTAATTTGGTTTTCCTTTTCCAATGAATAATTATGGTCTCTTTCTTTCTCCAATTGATGTTGGAGGAATTCTTTACCAATAACAATTTTATTATCCAGTGCTTGAAGAGAATCCTTTAACCTTGAATATTTAACCTGCGTTTGATAGGCCAGGTCGTATTTTTTTTCGGCAAATTGATTTTCTCCTAAATTAAATAAATAACTTGGGTACAATTGAGGAATTTGGTAGATGTGAATATAAATTAATGCTCGGTTTAAATTACGTTGAGCCAAATTAATTTTGCCCATTTTTCGGTAAATTTTACTCGAAAAAATGAGACTATTGATTCCGTGATACAATTCATTATTGGCTGGTTTTAAACATAATTCGGTGCCTGCTTCTAAATACCTAATGGCCGAATCATATTTTTCCATTTTAAAATACGTAACACCAATATTGCTTAAAATAACGGCCATCGGACGTTCCTTTTCAAAGGCTTGGGTTTGGCAAAAATTGTAAGCATATTTTAGGTATTTAAGAGAATGCTGATTTTGGTTCAAATACCTATATGCCAAACCGATATTAGACAAAGCATTTTGCATCCAATACGCATTTACAGGGTCTTCATATTGGTGTTTTTGAAAAGCCAAATAGGTGGCTAAAAAATAATCAATGGCAAGTTCATATTTATCTTCTTGATAGGCTATTAAACCAAGTTTGTTGTATAAATAGGCAATTTTAAGTTCGTTATTCGATTTTTTATAGTACTTCAATGCCTCCTGAAAAAAAGGCATGGCATTGCTGTAATCGTCAAATTGTTCATAATAGCTGCCAAAACTCAAATAACTTGACCCAATTCTATCGTTTGTATTAATTTTTTGAGCCAAGTCTTCATATTGTTTTAACAAGGCAAATTGTTTGATGTGGTTTCCCTTTCTTCCCTCAACGGCCCCTTTTAATCCAATGAAATTAGCCAAAGCTTCTAAATTACTTTCTGGAATTTCAAATGCTTCAAGCTTTTCAAATAATTCAAAAGCCAACTCGTTTTTATGATTATCTAGGTATTTGGTGCACTGCTTTTGCAAGGAATCAAATTCGGTTTGCTTAAATTCATTTTTTGCTAATAAACTGGCTGAACCCAAAAAGTTCACAATAAAAATTATTAAACAAATCTGTTTTAGCTTTAGCATGTGGCAAAAATAATCTGTTTTCTTGGATATATGTACTTTCTAACTTTAATCATAAAATAATAGTAGCCATTTGATTCTCAAGAAAAAAAGTGGAAACATTCTAAGAAAAGTCTTGCTTATATAAATTAAAAGCCTACTTTTGCAATCCTTTTTAAATAAATTCCTCAGTAAAATGACAACTAAAACCAAATCTAAAACAACAGAATCGGTTGTCTTAAAAGACTATGAGTCAGTGATTATTTTCACTCCCGTGCTCAACGACGAACAGTTAAAAGATGCAGTAGCAAAATACCGCAAATTAATAACTGAAGACGGCGGAGAGTTGGTTCATGAAGAAAACTGGGGTTTGACCAAATTAGCGTACCCAATGCAGAAGAAGTCTACAGGCTTCTACATTCTGTTTGAGTATAGGTCGAAACCAGATTTTATTTCAAAATTTGAACTAGCTTTCAGACGCGACGAGAGAATTATGCGCTACTTAACTGTCTCTTTAGACAAACACGCAGTTATCTACAACCAACGCAAACGCAATGGTGAATTCAATCAAGGCAAAAAAGATCAAAAACAGGAAGGAGCGAAGTAAGCATGAAAAAGAAATCAAACGCAACTCCGGCAATGGTTTTTAATACCATGCCTGAAGCACCACAGAAGAAAAAATTCTGTCGTTTCAAAAAGAACGGAATCAAGTATCTAGATTATAAAGATGCAAACTTCCTTTTAAAATTTGTAAACGATCAAGGAAAAGTTCTTCCACGTAGGTTAACAGGTACTTCATTGAAGTATCAACGTAAAGTGGCTCAAGCAATTAAACGCGCCCGCCACATTGCAGTTCTTCCATTCACTGGCGATTCTTTAAAATAAGGAGATTACAACATGAAAATTATTTTAAAAGAAAACATGAAAAACTTGGGTCACCAAGGAGATGTAGTTGAAGTGAAAAATGGATATGCTAATAACTACTTATTCCCTCGTGGAATGGCTGTTATGGCTACTACTAGCAACTTAAAAATGCACGAAGAAAACAACCGTCAAGGTGCGTTAAAACGTGAAAAAATGAAAACTGATGCCCTTTCGTTGGCAGAACAATTAAAAGAAATGTCTATCACCATCGGTACCAAAGCAGGTGCAAATGGCAAAATATTCGGTTCTATTACGCCTCTTCAAGTTGCCCAAGCCCTTAAGGTAAAAGGTTTCGAAATTGATAGACGTAAAATTGAAATCAACGA
>JAUYMZ010000329.1 GCA_030699355.1 Bacteroidota bacterium
TAGTTGTATTTTGCTTGGTAATCATACTTTTCAAAGGCACTGGCAAACAGTTGCCTGGCTTTGTCTATCTGACTCGTAATTTTGGGTAAATAAGAAAATTTTAAAGGGGTTCCGTAAGTTTCTATAAGCTGAACCAAATTAACTCCGTGAAAATGTAGTTGATTGTCTATTACTTCAAATCCATGACGAGGAAAGAAAAAGGTTTGATGAATTAAATCGGTATACCTGTTTTTGATGTGTAAATTGCTCAATGCTTAAAAGTTTGTGCAATTTTACTAAATATTAAATTCATTTAACATAAATTAATTATGAATTATTTTAATCCTTTTGAAGGCAATGGCAAAGGTTTCAAATTTGGTAAACTAAGCCAGAAACCTATATTTGCAGCCCACCATCCTCAGGAGGTTTTGTGAAAAATGTTAAAATTATTACGATAGAATCAGATTTTGGAGCAGGTACAAAAGGAGCTAAATTAGGTCCACAAGCCATGCTGAAACAATTGCCCCATGCACTTATTGCTGATATTCCAGCGGTGAGATTGAGTGATGACGATTTGCCAGAAGACGAATCTGAGCACAAGCAAGCTTTGCACATCATTCAAATTTTAGAAATCCAAAAGCGTGCTTTGGAACACATTCAAACTGCCGCCACAGAAGGTTTTACGCCTTTTATTATTAGTGGCGACCATAGCAATGGTTTGGCAGGAATAAGTGCCTATAAAGATTTATATCCAAGCAATCAATTGGGTGTAATTTGGATAGATGCACATGCAGATTTACATACACCGTATACTTCGCCAAGTGGCAATATGCATGGAATGCCTTTGGGCGCTGCTCTTGGTATTGAAAAACTAGGCCAATCGGGTTCAAGCATTGACAAGGAAACACAGCAAAAATGGAAGCAATTAACGCAATTAGGAAAACAAAAAATATCTCCTAAAATAACGCCGAACAACCTTGTTTTTATTGATATTAGAGATTTAGAAAAAGAAGAAATATCGATTATTGAAGAAAACAACATCCTTCATTTTACGCCCCAACATAGAAAAAGCTTAGGGATTTTAGAAATTATTGAACAAAGCTTAGCTCACTTGGCTCACTGCCATCATATTTATGTTTCGTTTGATGTTGATAGTTTAGATCCAAGTATTTCATCGGGTACGGGCACACCTGTACATGGCGGATTATCGAAGGAAGAGGCCATTCAGTTATTAAAAGCATTTTTGGGTCAGCCCAATTTATTTGCTTTTGAAATAACCGAAATAAACCCACTCCTAGATAGGCATAACCCCATGGAAGAAGTGGCTGCCGAAATTGTAAAAGCTAGTTTTTTATCTTAGTGTAATCCTTTTAAAAAGGTAATTACATCTACCCCATCTGCATAATCCCAAAGGGCAGGTTGCTGCGATTTTCCAAAAGAAACCCTACCTTCATTAGGTGTATGTCCAACCACACATTGAATATGTTCTTTGTGTAGGTTTAAAAAGTCTAAAATATCTTCCTCTTTTTCATAAATAGAAAACATCAACACACTTAAAGGCGAGTCTAAAGCATCGTCTTGCCTCACAATTAAAAAACCATTATCTAAATGTGGGTCTTGGTTCATTAAGAATAAAGCTTTATGGTAAGTATAATTGTTTGCGTATTTATTGTGGTGAATGATGTCTTTATATTTTTCGAAGGCTATAAACATAGGCTCTAGGTTGTAGCCCTTTGGTACCAATAGTTTTGACACATTGCGACAACCCATTCCAAAATACATAAACACATCATCTGCCAATAAAGCGAGCTCTTCTGGCGATTCGTCACCCGTTAAAACGGCTAAACTTTTTCTGTTTTTTCGAAGTAAATTTGGTTTGTTCTTAAAATAATACTCAAAATATCTATTGGTATTATTGCTTCCGGTAGCGATAACGGCATCAAAGTTTTTCATATGATATTCCTCCGCATATCGAATCATAGTTCCCATTTCTGGTTCAATGTCTATCAGCTGGTCTATTACCCATTTCATTAATTGGGTATCATCGCTGCTACATTTAACCAAAGCAATATTTCCGGTGATTAAAACCGACAATAAATCGTGAAAACCCACCAAAGGAATATTGCCTGCCATGATAATTGCCACCGTTTTGGGGTCTTTGGGTTCAGACAATTGATAAGGTTTAAGCCAATTTTGTAAATTTTCTTCCTTTAATAAGCCAGCCCAAGCCGATATGGCTCGCATTTGCATATCGATGGTAAACCAATTGTTATATAAGTAAGCCTCTTGTAAATGAGGCATTTCTGCATTAACTTGAGCCAATCTGTCGCCCAATTTGGAAAAAACTCCGACCCTTTGTGTATAATTCATATAATTTAGACTGATTCTATTTTTTTGAAAGCGCCAACAAAACTAAACTTGCAGTAGTTATCATCCTAAATAAAAATAAAGAATTATGGCAATTATTATTACTGACGAGTGCATCAATTGCGGTGCATGCGAACCAGAATGTCCAAATAACGCAATTTACGAAGCTGGTGCTGAATGGGCATGGGCAGATGGAAACAACTTAAGCGGAACCATTACTGTTGATGGAGAAACCATCGACGTAAGCAAACGCTTCGCTCCTGTTTCAGACGATACGTATTTTATTGTAACCAGCAAATGTACAGAGTGTGTAGGTTTCCATGAAGAGCCTCAATGTGCCGCTGTTTGTCCAGTAGACTGCTGTGTACCTGATCCAGATCATGTTGAAACGCAAGAAATTTTGTTGGAAAAGAAAAACAGAATGCACTTGTAATTTTGTTTAAAAATAAAAAAAGCTGCTTTTTTAAAGCGGCTTTTTTTATGAAAATAAGTCGCCAAAAGGTTTAGGAATTGGCCTTATTACTTCTGGAACATTGCTCGATTTGCCCTTTTGTGTTATCAAATGAGAGATAGGATACGCTTCCATTTCTTTAGCCTCAATGGGCACTAACAAGCTTTCTATTTCGGCCTGAACCAAATTTTCATCCAGCCAATTCATTTCGTATTCGGGTTTTAAAATGCATGGCATTCTTTGCTTGCTATTGTGAATATTTTCCATGAGTGAATTGGCCTTGGTTGTTAAGATGGAAAAGGTACGATAGGTTTTGTTATTAATTGGGTTCAGCCAAATGGCATATATAGCGGCAAAAGAAAAAATAGCATAATTGGGAAGGTAAATATAATGAGGCTGTTTGCTTTGCGCACTTTTTGTTTGCCATTCAAAGAAACCTGTAGCTGGAATTAAGCAGCGTTGGTAAGCGATACTGTGTTTAAATGATGGTTTTTCAAACACGGTTTCCATCTTGGCATTAAAGGTTTGATTGCGCAGTAAATTGGCTTGTTCTTGGTTGTTTACCCAAGAAGGAATTAAGCCCCATTGATAGCTATTTATATGTTCCTTATCTTCCATGCTTATAACAGGCAAATGAGGCCATGTAAAGGCGTTAACATGGTGGGCAACTATATCTTGTTTGTTGTTAAATGATGGAAAAAGATCGCCTTGAAATGGTTTTTGATACCTTTCTTCTAATTGGCTATAAGTGGCTGCTACGGCGGTATGGTAACACATAATACGAGTTGGTTAATCTATAAAAATAACCTTGTACAAGATACAAATCATGGCAATTAATGGCAATACCCTTTTAAAAAAATGATTGGCGTACACTTTATTAAAAATGGCCGACCAACTTTTATAAAAGTGATAGCGTATAAAAAGGGAAATGAAACTAGCAATCAACATGAGTCTGATACAATGGGTGAATTGATGTTGGTTTACCAAGGAAATAAAAAGAAACATGACCGGCAGAAATAAAAATATTTTTATAAAATAGGCATATCCCCACCATTCATAATCTAGTTTAGAATGAAAGATATCGTAGGTAGGCAGTTTTACATCTAATTTTTCATTGAGCAAAATGGCATCAAAATAATTGAATTGATAGTCTTCCTTTTCATTTAAAGGGTTTTGTTTAAGCAGGTAGCACAAGTGCCAATATAAATCGGGCATTTCTTGCTTAAAAGATTCGGGCACTTCAAAGAAGTTTTCTACACAAACAGAGAAAAACTCGGAGCGATTTGTGCCTGCATATTCTCTAAAAAAGTTTTGATGACCGTGCCTAATATTTTGAAATACCTCTTCCCCATTTTCTTCCCAATAATCGAAATGGGCAACTAAGTGAGGGTCTTCAAAATCGAGTTCATTAGATTGAAAACGAAGGATGTGAGCAAACTCGTGTAAACCTAAATTGTAGGTGTTGGTGCTATAAAAATATCCTTCTTTAAAATCTTCCCAACTAATATAAACAA
>JAUYMZ010000331.1 GCA_030699355.1 Bacteroidota bacterium
ATGTTTATAAAACTAGGCAAATGCTGCATGCTTTGAACAGGTTTTACCTGTTTTTTAAGCATCCACGCTCCCATGTTATTTTTTATATTTTCTATCCAATTCATGTGATGTGCTTAGGGTTAAGAAGCCTGATTAGGAGGAGTAGCTTCTTTTTCTTTTTTGCTTATTAATAATTGAAATTTACGGCTCCACTTATAATATAAATTCTTATCAAATAATTGCGAATCATTGGCGGATTGGTAGGTAATAAAAAAAGCAATGGGAACAAAAACAGCAATCCCAAACCAAATACCTTCTAAAGCCGACCAAGCTTCTGTTTTTGCTGCTTTTTCGCCAGAAAGCGAAACAATGTGATAGGCTACATATAGCAAAACAGAAACTACAATAGGAAGGCCAAATCCCCCTTTTCTTATGATTGAACCTAAAGGTGCGCCAATAAAAAACATAACAATACAAGCAATAGACAATACAAATTTTTTGTGCCATTCAATTTTATGTCGGCTTCTTAATTTGTTTAAGTCTTTGTATTCGTTGATAGAGTATTCTACAATATTTTTAACACTGCGCGCAGACGTTAAGGCATTGGCATAAATGGTGCTTGAAGCAACATCATAAAAATGGCTTGTAATGTTTTTTTCTTTGGTTTGAACCAAAATTGGACTCAGTTTTTTGTGTTCTTCGGTGGTATCTAATTGATATTTGCTAAAATAATAATACGGCCTCACATATCCTTTTAACTCTTCAAATTTGTTGAAGGCCACTTTATCCAATGAATCGCTGGCTTTTCCTAATTCAATTACGTTTAACATTTCCCAATGACTTTTAAATAAATTTTCATCGGTTCTATTAAACTTAAAGCTATTCATATCAAAGGCAATGCGTTCTTGATTAAACGTCATGGTTGAATGTTGTTGCGAATAATAATACCCCTTTACGCGTTCTAATTCTTCGTAACGGCCACCATCTATGAGGTTTAAAAACAAGTAACGATTGTCTTCACTGCTGCTCATTTGGCCTTTTTTGGCGTATATAATAACTGGGTGTAGCTGACTTTCCCTTTGGTCGTATATGATAATATCCTGCAATTCTTGGGTTTTTCTATCTTTCTTTCCAACACGTATGGTAATACCTGGGATATCCTGACTAAATACACCTTCTTTAATGGCGAGGGATGGTTTTTGTTGGCGTACATCATAAAGCAGCGAGCCTTTTTTGAGGTTGGCTTGAGGAATTAATACATTGGCAACAAAGAAACCAAAAGTGGCCACAAACAACATCACAAGTGCCATGGGTCTAAACATTTTCCAGATAGAAATACCGGATGCTTTAGCAGCCACGAGTTCATAACTTTCGCCTAAATTTCCGAATGTCATGATAGACGCTAACAGAATAGAAAGGGGCAAGGCTTGAGGAATTAAGCTAGCAGAGAAATAGAACATCAACTCGGCAATAATGAGCCAATCTAAACCTTTGCCAATAAGTTCATCAACGTAAAGCCAAATAATTTGCATGAGCAAAATAAGCATTACAATCAAAAATGTTGGTAGAAATGCCTTTAGGTAATTCTTTATTATAAATAGATAAAATTTCTTCACGCTTGGATTATCTTTGACAATATGCAACAAAAATGGACAAATAAATTGAATAATGACGAATTCAATTTAATAGAAAACGATTGGTATCCTCTTATCAAGAAGAATGCCATGGAAAAATTAAAGGCACAATTGCATGAATTGGGTCAAGAATTGCAGTCCTTAAACCCGCAAGAGTCCTTTAAAATTAGTGCAGGCGACAGATTACAAGATTTGCCCTATTTGGTTTTAGATTTCCCAAAAATTCCTAATCCACAGTTTACATTTGTGTGCAGAACATTATTTTGGTGGGGCAGGGGCGTGCAATTTCAACTCATTTATAGGGGAGCAAATACCCAATTATATTCGCGCATACTTTCTTTGGCCGAACCCAATGATTTTATTTTAATGGGTTCGAACCTATGGGAGAATGATATTTCTACGAAAGCTTATAAGGTGTTGAGCGAGTTAAACGCCTCAGAAAAAGCTGAAGTGATAGAGCAAGATTTTTTCAAATTGGTTCGGTTCAAACCGATAAAAAACAAGGAGAATATATTTGAAGGTTTGCTTGCGTTTTATTTGCAATTCGCCAATTTAGCGAAGGATTAACCACCAAGCAAGGTTCTTAGTTCGTGAACTTGATTGTCCCAAAGTAAAATGGTGTTTTTTTCTTCTTCTGGTTCCACAAAATCTGTAACTACTAAGGCTACATCATCTGTGAGTTCATCTTGTTGGATTTCGAACTCAAAAAATTCTTCAGGATGAGCATCTTTCCAGCGGAATTTAATTCCTTTACCAGGTGTTTTTTTGATTAACTCGGCAATATTTTCATCGCCATCCCATTTAAACTTGTAGAAATTGTTGTAAATATCTACATCGTTACAAAACCATTGTGATAATCCAGAAGGGGAGCTAATATAATTGAATAACATCGCGGGCGATGCCTTCACTTCAAATTCCATTCTGATTTTTTTCTTTAAACTCTTAACCATTGTCTAATAATTAATTGGCTATTGGCAAATATATATTTTTAGTTCAGACTACCAAGAAATTTTGTAATTCTTTGAAAATAAAATGTTTTTTTTTTTAAAATTTTGATATCTGTGCGTTCACTTAAGCCTTTTGAAGGGTAAAGCCAAAGGTGGTTCCTACGCCTAAATTGCTTCTTACATTAATGGTTTGTTGGTGTGCTTCAATAATATGTTTTACAATAGATAAACCTAGTCCTGTGCCTCCTTCTTTGCCTTCCTTGGTTCTGCTTTTATCTATGCGGTAAAATCGTTCAAAAATTCTATGTAATTGCTCTTGTTCTATTCCCGGACCATTATCTGCAATTTCGATGAGGATATTTTCGTCCATATCATAAAAAGCAGCGGTGGTGGTTCCGTTTTGATTGCCATATTTAATAGAATTTGAAATTAAATTCACCAATACTTGTCGGATGCGGTATTTGTCGGCAAAAACATAAAAAGGTTCGTTACAACCTTCTTTAATCAGCAAATTTATCTTGGTATTATTGAGTTGTTCGTAAACATCTTTGACCAATGCGGTAATATCAAACTTCTCTTTTTCCATGATAAGCTCTCCGCTTTCGAGTTGCGATATGGCCAATAAATCGGCCACTAAATCGCTTAATCTATCTGCGCTTTTTGCTGCTTTTTCAAGGAAACGTGTTTTTACTTCGGGGTCTTCCATGGCTCCATCTAATAAAGTATGGATATACCCTTGAATATTAAAAATGGGAGTTTTGAGTTCGTGAGAAACATTCCCCAAAAACTCTTTTCTAAAATCGGCCAATTTTTTAAGCTGATCAATTTCCATTTTATTATCACGCGCCCATTTAATAACCTCTTTATTCATTTCAGAAATTGGGTCTTTATCCCAATCAAAGTTTTTTAAAATGGCATCGTATTTTTGGGTTTTTAAGCTGTGAATGGTTTTATAGATAAGCTTAATCTTTCTGTATATGAAAAACTCAAGTGTATAAAAAAACAGGAAGAATGATAAGCCAAAACATAAGGTGAAAATAATAACGGTATTTACAAAAGCCCATTCGCTAATAAAAAAGGTAACTGTTCCTATAATAGACGCTAGCAATAGCGATATAAGGAAGGCTATATCGATGGGTTTTGGGTTTCTTATCATACTTCAAATTTGTAACCAACACCTTTTACGGTGCCAATATACTCATCGCCTAATTTTTCTCTTATTTTACGAATGTGAACATCAATGGTTCTATCTACTACCAAAACCTCATCGCCCCATACTTTTTCTAAAATATTTTCGCGTGTAAAAACCTTACCGGGCTTAGATGCTAATAAAAATAACAATTCAAATTCTTTGCGCGCTAAGGCAATTTTTTGTTCGCCTCTATAGATTAAAAACGACTCTCTATCGATAAATAAATCTTTCACCTTTATAGAAGGTGCAGCCATTTCTTTAATTTTTCTTCTTAAAATAGCATTTAAACGGGTAATCAAAACCTTTGGCTTAATAGGTTTGGCAATGTAATCATCGGCACCTGCATCCAAGCCTTCAATCTCTGAATAATCTTCTGAGCGCGCTGTTAAAAAAACAACATAAGTTTGATCAAAATCACTGTCGGCTTTTATTCTTTTACACGTTTCTATCCCGTCCATAACAGGCATCATAACGTCGAGTAAAATTAAATCAGGCTTTGTTTTTTTAGCAATGGGTAGTGCCTCTTTTCCGTTTAGGGCGGTATAAACCTCGTAGCCTTCTTTTTTTAAATTGTAAGAAATAAACTCTAAAATATCTGCCTCATCGTCTACAACTAATATTTTTCCTATGTTATCCATCTCTTAATTTTTAGGTAATATTCCGATATTAGGCTTATGTGAATGTTTAATTAATGTTATCTAATTGTTAAGCGGGCTGAACCTAAAAGCCAAATACTTCTTTTAGTTTCATTTCCAATTCTTTTCCACGAAGTTCTTTGGCTAAAATTTTACCGTTTTTATCTACTAAAACAGTATAGGGTATGGCACTAATATTATAGAGTGATACCACAGACGAATTCCATTTTAACAAATCGGAACCATGAGGCCAAAGCAGTTTATCTTTATTAATGGCAGATATCCAAGCATCGCGGTTATCATCTAAACTTACCCCAAAAATTTCGAATCCAGCTTTTTTGTATTTGTTATATAAAGCCACGTTTCTTGGGTTTTCCATTCTGCATGGGCCACACCAACTTGCCCAAAAGTCTACCAATACAATTTTTCCTTGTAATTCAGATAAAGAAACTTTCTTGCCATAAGGGTCGTTTAAAACAATATCTGGAGCCATTACCCCTTCAGCTGTTTTGTTTAAGCGTTCTACTTTCTGGTGCAGCTGAATGGCATATTTTGATTCGCTAAAGCTGGCAAACAGTTTTTTGTCGAGCTCGTTTAAATATGCTGGTTCAGCTTCGGGCATTAAGAAGGTTACTGCAAAATACGGTACTAAAGAATTTACTGATTTGGCCACAAATTCTTTCACTGCGCTTTGGTGGTTGCTTTGCAAACTATCAAAAGCTTCTTTGATGGCAATTTCTATTTCCGGACTAATATTTTCTGCATTGTACTGCGCAAAGCGTTCGTTAATAGATTGACTTTTGGCCATAAACGAATTGTTTAATAAAAAGAGATCCTTGAGTTCTTGGTTTTCTATCGAATTTTCTACCGTATAGTTTTCTATTTTGGCTGCATCAATATTTACTACAAACTCGCTGTTCGAATCTACCAATAAAACAATATCTCCTTTTTGAAAACGAAGGATACAAAAGGTTTTTTCATTGAGTTTGCCATTTAAAGTAAATTTACCGGTGGCATCCACAGAAGCCGTATCCAACATTACCAAACCACTGGTGGTAAGTTCTTGAATACTCACTTGCTTTATTTCGGCACCGTTTTGAATGGTACCATGGATTAAGAATCCTGAAATTTCTTCTGTTTTTTCACTCGCACAGGCTCCTAGAAAAACGATTAGGATCAGCCATAAACTACTATATTTTAATGTTTTCATGTGGTGTTATTTTTCGAGGGTTTCTTTTAATAATTGGGTGGCAAATTTTGGGTCGGCTTTGCCTTTACTAGCTTTCATTACTTCTCCCATAAATAGCCCTAGAAGATTATGTTTACCAGCCTTATAATCCAATACTTTTTCTGGAAACTTAGCTAAGGCATCATTTATCCATTTTTGCAATTCGTCTTCATTCGATTCTTGCAATAAATTTAAGGCCTCTGCTATCTGCAAAGCAGATTTGTGATGGTCTTCTATCATGGCTGGAAAAAGGCGTTGCGAAGCGGCACTATTGCTAATTTTATTTCCATCTATAAGGGCAATAATCTCAGCTATTTTGGCTGGCTGCAATACAAAATCATTGATGTGAATGGCTTGGTCGTTTAAGTAACCTTTTATGTTTACCATTAACCAATTGGCGGCGGCTTTGGTATTACTGGTATGTTTTAAAATGGCTTCAAAATAGGCAGCCATATCTTTGTTTTCGGTAATAATTTGAGCGTCATACTCGCTTAAGCCCAAGTTTTCTGTAAACTTTATATACAGGGTTTTTGGTAACTCAGGCATTTGTTCTTTTACACCTTCTATAAACTGTGGAGTAATGTGCAAAGGTGGTAAATCTGGTTCTGGGAAATAGCGGTAATCACTGGCTCCTTCTTTACTACGCATGGTTAAGGTAATGCCTTTCATGGCATCAAAATTCCTTGTTTCCATGTAGAGTGTTTCGCCATTTTCGATGGCTGTAATCTGGCGTTTTACTTCAAAATCTATGGCACGTTGCACATTGCGCATCGAGTTCATGTTTTTAACCTCTACTTTGGTTCCAAACTCTTTCGCGCCTTTTAACATCACAGAAATATTGGCATCGCAACGAAGGCTACCTTCTTCCATGTTTCCATCACAAATATCCAAATACCTTACTAGTTTTCTTACTTCACTCAGGTATTGATAGGCTTCTTCGCCCGTTTTAATTTCTGGTTCAGATACAATTTCAATCAGTGGAACACCCGCACGGTTTAAGTCAATTAAACTATCATAAACATCTTGGTCGTGCATACTCTTTCCTGCATCTTCCTCCATGTGAATGCGGGTAAGTCCAATTTTTTTACTTTGCCCATCTTTGGTTTTAATTTCTATATAACCACCGGTACAAATAGGCGTTTTATCTTGGGTTATTTGGTACCCTTTTGGTAAGTCGGCATAAAAATAGTTTTTGCGCGCATAATATTGGTGGCTGGCTATGTTAGATTCGCAGGCCAATCCCATTTTTATGGCATTTACAATTACTTGTTTGTTGTGTTTGGGCAAGGTTCCGGGGTGACCTAAACTAATCGGACTAATTTGCGTGTTGGGTTCAGCCCCATAAGTATAAGGATCTGCGCAATAAGCTTTGGTATTGGTAAGTAATTGTGCGTGTACTTCTAAACCAATAACGGTTTCGTATTTATCGAAATCTATTTCTTTGTTTTCTGTATTCATGATGAAGCTGCGAAAATACAGAAATCTCTGTTTACTTGCTGAGAAATTTACGTAAAGCTATTTTGCTTTTAAATTAATTTAAAGCGTTGATTTTATTGTGTTTGTGTAGAAAATTTGCGCACTCCAATTAATTCATCGTAATGATATTGCAAGTTTTTGGCATAAACCAAAATCACATATTCGTTTTCTGTTTGAAAATGATTGCCTTCTAAAACGGTTTCATCTGGCTTTCCTTGCTCGTTTTTTATGGCGTAGCAATATTCGTATCTTCCTTGTTTTAAGGGTACTTCCAAATCATATCTTTGACGATTTTTATTGTAATACATTTTATATTCTGGCATCAAACGCCAATCTGTAAACTCGCCAAAAACATACACTTCTGCGTCGGGTGGCACGCCCATTACCGACGATAAATAAAAGTTTACATAGGCATAGTCTCCGTCTATATCGCTGTTATTTCCTTCTTTGTTCTGAACCAATCTTTTTCCGTTATAATCTAAATAATTAAAATATTGGGAGGCCCCTCTGCTTTCGTCTAAATTGAGAATTACATGCACCACGGTATCCGTTCTTTTACTCCTTACATTCACAGAGAATTGGCGCAATTGCCTTATATCAAAAAACCTAAACTCATTGCCACCATTAAATAAAGTTTGATCTAAATAATTATACTCCAATTTATTGTTTGTCATAAATTGAGGTTTTAAACCTGTTATGGCATTGTCCCACCTGCTATTTTGCATCAATACCACCGATACATCTTGCAATGGATTTACCACCATACTTGGATTAATACCTACTGTAAATTGTAGTTCTTGTTTGGTATATCTATGCTCTGCCAATGAAGCGGGCCTCGCTAGTCCCTCAATGGTTGTAGCGTTATTTAAAACCAACATTCGGCGGGTAAAAAGCAAATCTTCTTCATCAAAATTGCGGTAAACTTTTACAACATAGTTGCCGGCAATTCTAGGCTTCATGTTTTCGTTGGGTAGGTAAATATTGTAGTGAACATATTTAACAAAGGTATTGGTGGCAAATTTAAAATCTTGAATGCTCTCAAATGTCATCCCATTTAAGTATTCATTTTGGTTGAGCCGAGTGGGGTTCCAGTTGGCATCGCAATGAATGAGGGTATACTGTAAATTTTCTGTTTGGGCACTCAGCACATCAAAACTCAGTTTTAAGATTTCGGCACTATTGAGTGAAACAATTGGATACCTATCTTCTGTACCTAATTTGCCAAACAAAATGGTTTGTACTTTAGGGTCAAAAATTTTGTTTTCGTAACTGTTTGCACCCAGTTGCAAAACCCAAAAAAAATAAAGGCCTACCAATGAAATTTTTTTCATGCTACAATTTTAACAATTTTTAATCATAGAAAGAAGCGTTTGTTTTGTATGTCAGTACTGGTCATTCTATTAAATGTAAGGATTAAACGGATACTTTGTAAAAAACGCATAAACAAAGCCACAACACTTTCTGTTCAAATCTTATATTTGCCCAAAAAATTAAATTATGAAAATTGTAGGAATTATTCCAGCTCGTTATGCTAGCACGCGTTATCCAGGGAAACCACTTATACAAATTGCGGGTAAAAGTATGTTGCAAAGGGTTTATGAACAATCTCTGCAAGCCAACCTACTTAACGATTTAATAATCGCAACCGATGATGAAAGAATCGCAGCTCATGCCCGCGAATTTGGAGCAAAGGTTGTATTAACCCAAGCCGAACACCCAAGTGGCACTGACCGCTGTTTTGAGGCGCTTCAAAATAGTGGATTAGCGGCCGATTATGTTATCAATATTCAAGGAGATGAACCCTTTATCGACCCTGTTCAAATTAATGAATTGGCGGCCATTTGTAACGGACAAACAGAGCTGGCTACCCAAATGATTCCAGTTGATAGTTATGAGGTTTTATTTGATATGGGGGAGGTTAAAATTGTTCTGAACCAAAACCAAGAGGCTTTATATTTTAGTAGAATGGTAATTCCGTTTATAAAAGGTGTTCCTCAAACCGAATGGCATACACACCACAATTACTACAGGCATGTGGGTATGTATGCTTACAGAACAGATATTTTAGAACAAATTACGCAATTAAAACCTTCCTCGCTTGAGCAAGCAG
>JAUYMZ010000338.1 GCA_030699355.1 Bacteroidota bacterium
ATAATGGTTTCTCCCTACGTGTTCCTTTGTAAATCTCAAATTTTTGATACCTGCACTCTAATGCGCCATTGTATAGCATAATTTTTTTGGAAGGAGCCAAGCCTGTCATTTTTAAAGCAGGGATATTCGACGATATCACCCAAACATCATAGCCGTTAAATTCTTTCTTCATTTGGTCGCCCATCATTTTATAAAAGGCCCCAATTTCTTCAATGGGTAAGCGTTCTCCATAGGGCGGATTTATAATCATAATACCGCCACCTTCTGGCCCTTTTACTTCCTCAAAACGCTTGTTGCTTACTTTTATATCTTCATCTAAACCCGCGCGGGTTATGTTTTCGCGACTAATTTCAATGGCTTTAAAGGTTTTGTCTGAACCAAATATGTTTGCTTTAGATTCTCTGATTGCAGCCACTGCTTCTGCTCTTACCTCAGCAAAAAGCGCAGGCTCATAATTTTTCCAACGTTCAAATCCAAACTGCGCGCGGTTTAAATTAGGAGGCATATTTTTGGCAATCATGGCTGCTTCAATTAATAGCGTGCCACTACCACACATGGGGTCTATGTAATTTCCTTCGCCGTTCCAACCACTAAGCAAAATCATGCCAGCTGCCGTAACTTCGTTTATTGGGGCCAAAGTACTGTCTGTTCTATATCCGCGGCGGTGCAAAGATTCCGACGATGAATCTAAAGAAACCGTAACTTCATCTTTATTAATGTGAATATCAATACTTAAATCTGGGTGGGTTAAATCTACACTAGGTCTAACCCCATATTTATCTCTAAATTGATCGGCAATGGCATCTTTAGACTTAAGCGAAACATACTGAGAATGGTTAAAGAACTCGCTTTTTAAACTGGTTCTAATTACAAATCTGCCATCTTTATCCAAGTATTCGTCCCATTTAATTTTTTTAATGCCATCATACAATTGGGTTTCGTTTTTGGCCCTAAATTTTTCTATCGGAATAAGCACCTTTAAGGCCGTTCTTAGCCAAAGATTGGCTTTATACATTATCCGTAAATCACCTGTAAAACTTACTGCTCTGTTGTGCGCTTCCACATCGGTGGCGCCTATATTTTTAAGTTCTGTGGCTAAAACCTCTTCCAATCCAAATTGGGTTTTGGCAACCATGTTTAATAATGCTTTCAATCAAATAAAATTATCCTTCAAGATTAGGCAAAATAAAGCGCTTTGGCAAAATAGCTTTGGTTCAGCCCTAAATAAATGACCATTTTGCAATGCCTAAATTTTGTATGTTTGCCCCTCAAATTTAAAGATATGAGGTATAAATTATCGATTTTTTTTATATTGTTTAGTGTTCAAGCCATGGCTTGCAAGTGCAGCTGGCGTAGCATTGCAGAGAATTACCAATCTGCCTCGCTCATTTTTTATGGCAAGCACATAGGCAAATCCAATAACACAGGAGTTTATGCCACAGATGGTAGGCAATTGCAATTCGATAATTTTGAAATAATTCGCTTTTACAAAGGGCTTTCTAGCGCTAGTATTGGTCTGAACCAAAAAATATCTTTGGTAAGTAATAGCCAATCCTCTTGCGGATTTACTTTTGATAGCAGCCGTTATTATTTGGTTTATGCCCATGCACAAAATGCTGGTAATTACTGGGAAGTTAGTCAGTGTTCTAGAACCAAAGAGATTAGAAACAACCAATTTATTGTGCCTACTCAACCCGACCCAGAGGCTGGTAAAGACGAGCAAAGAGAGCTTATTCGTTTGGCACAGGCTGCCGGCAATAGCACCCACTTAGATGTTTGGGAAAAAGATATGAGTCAGCTAAAAATGCAGCACGAAGAATCGCAGATAAGCCTTCAAAAGCAGTTAAAAAAGAAAAACAGCATGAGCATTATTCTTTCTACCACCACACTCATCTTACTTATTTATGTGCTGTTAGATTTTTGGAAGAAAAAAGCCAAATAGTTAGAGCGTAATAACCTCGCTTGTATGCGGGATATACACTTTTGGGTATCCTGTTTTTTCTAGTTTTTCTTTAAAAGATTGCTGGGTTTCGGCTTCACCATGAACCAAGAATACTTCTTTGATTTTCTTTTTATTCTGGCATTTTAACCAGTTTATCATTTCATTATAATCTGCATGGGCGCTGTAATAGCCAAGGTATTTAACTTCTGCTTTTACATTAAACTCTTCGCCAAAAATGCGCACCCTTTTTTCGCCATTTTTAAGTTTGCCCGCTAAGCTTTCTGGTGTAGCATAGCCAACCATTAAAATGGTGTTTTTGGGGTTCTCAATATTGTTCATAATATGGTGTTTTATTCGTCCGGCCTCTGCCATACCACTTGCCGAAATTATAATACATGGCTCGGCCAAATTGTTGAGCGCCTTAGATTTGTTTACATCACTAATATAAGTTAGGTTTTTAAATCCAAATGGGTCGCTGTCTCTGCTTACATATTCAACAAATTCTTCACGGTAACACTCGGCATGTTTGCGCATAACTTGGGTGGCTTTAATAGAAAGCGGACTATCCACAAACACCTTAATGTTGGGTAAAATACCTTCGTTTTCTGCCTTGTCTAGGGCATAAATTATTTCTTGGGTGCGATCTACGCTAAAGGCAGGAATAATTAATTTTCCTTTTTTCTCTACGCAGGTATGTCTTATTATTTCTAATAATTCGGCTTCGGCATCTATTTCTGCGGGGTGTAACCTATCACCGTAAGTGCTTTCGCAAATTAAATAATCGCATTGTCTAAAAGCTTGCGGGTCTCTTAAAATAGGGTCTTTGTACCTGCCAATATCGCCGGTAAAGGTTATTTTGGTTTTCTTTCTGTTGCCCAAAGAAATATCGAGGTGCACCGCGGCACTTCCTATTAAATGGCCCACATCTGTAAAATGTAAATTTATTTCTTTATCTATTTTCAGGTGCTGATCGTAATCTAGTTCCTGCATTAATTGGAGGGTTTGGTAAACATCCTGCTCATCGTATAGAGATTCTAAATCTGCTAAACCTTTTTTTCGGCGCCTTTTGTTTATAAATTTTAAGTCAGAGTTTTGAATAAAAGCAGAATCGAGGAGCATAATTTCACATAAGCTTTTGGTAGCAGGGGTGCAAAAAATAATACCATTAAAGCCCTCTTTTACCAGTTTAGGCAGTAATCCGCTGTGGTCTATGTGGGCATGAGAGAGAATTACATAATCTAAATCCATTGGGTTGAACCCAAAATGTTGGTTCATATCTTCCTTGTTGGTCATTTTGCCCTGAACCAATCCACAATCGAGTAAAATTTTAACTCCGTTGGGAGTTGTAAGTAGGTGTTTACTGCCGGTTACCATTTGGGCAGCGCCAAAGAATTGTATTTGCATTGAGCAATATGCAAAAAAATATTGAGAAAATGGGTTCAAACCGAAAAAAACAAAAGAAAATATCCACCATTTAAAGAATGATTTGTTCCTTCCAACTTATTGTTGTTTTTTGCAATGTTATATTTAAAAGAGGAGTTGATAAAATGCATTTAGCTATTGCCGGAAATATTGGTTCAGGAAAAACCACCTTAACCACGTTGCTTTCTAAACATTATAAATTTGAGCCGCATTATGAAGATGTGGAGGATAATCCATACATATCAGATTTTTATGAGGACATGCAACGTTGGAGTTTTAACCTGCAGATTTATTTTTTAAATGCCCGATACAATACTTTATTGCAACTTCAAAAAAACAAAAAGAACATCATTCAAGATAGAACCATTTATGAAGATGCACACATTTTTGCACCCAACCTTCATAGCATGGGCTTAATGAGTACCCGCGATTTTGAAACCTACCAAAAGATTTTTGAAAGCATTAGTCAAACTGTTAAACCACCTGATTTGTTGGTTTATTTGCGTGCTTCTATTCCACATTTGGTAAATAATATTCAGAAGCGTGGCCGCGATTATGAAGATAGCATTCGCTTAGATTATTTGCGCAGACTCAACGAAAGATATGAGGGTTGGATTAGTAGTTACAAACCCAAGCACCTCATTATAGAAGTAGATAATTTAAACTTTGCCGAAAATTCCGAACATTTAGGAGCCATTATCTCCAAGATTGAGGCAGAGGTAAACGGGTTATTTTAAAGACAACCCGTTCTTCCCCCGTCTACAGGAACGTTTATACCTGTAATGTATGCTGCAAATTCGCTGGCTAAAAAGCAGGCAGTGTAGGCAATTTCATTGGGA
>JAUYMZ010000370.1 GCA_030699355.1 Bacteroidota bacterium
CCAGATGATATTAACTGCTGGATAAAATGAACGTGTCCAGCCACAGTTATACATAGATATGTTTAATAACTCTATATTCGCATTACCAAAAGGAAGTTCACCAGCTCCGTGCCAAGTACCTGCACTGCCATAAGGTACTGGATAGGGGCTGTTCCAGTCGTTAGGCCACCCATGATGGCCTATTCCAAAATTATCTTCTGTTAATACTTTTTTAACAGCAAACCCACGAGTATTTGGTGGAGCTGACGTTTTATTTTTAGTTGCCATTATACAACTCTCCCATTAGTAATCACTAAGTTATTATCTGATGTATTATCTCCGTGATATCTTTGCATAATAGGAGAGTTTTCATTTGTGTTATGGGCTACACTCCCTTGTATCACTGTGCAGTTAGCGGGAATCGTGTTGAAATCAAGACATAAATCGCCTGTAGTATTATAACCAAGTGATTTTGGATGCACTCCTCCACTCATTGTTGCTAAGTGTGCAACACTCGCAGCGCGGTTTAATTTGATGAATCTAGCTAGTTTCCAAGTCTTGGCAGTTGCGTTGCTGGAAGCCCCTATCACAAAATCAATATTTGTTAATGCGTCAGGGGTAATAGATGCTGCGCCATAGGCAGGAGCATTTACTTTACGTAAATTTAATTGTAGTGAACTAGAGCTCCCGTGAATCGCATTCGCAACAAGAACACAGTTATTAGGGTGGTAATTCGACGACCCCCCATTATACGCAAGTGTTTGTTCGTTAGTTACTGGGTCACTCGTACTTCTCCCCAATATCCACAACCAAATAAATTGTGTACTTGGATTATTAGTGTTACCGTTATAGCCATAAGGCGTTACAGCTTGCCCTATCCCGTTGTTTGAAGTTCCATACTCGGTCATTAAACCAGGAACACCAGACGGCATCCCAGCGCGTTGCATCACATAGTTATTCCTATAGGCACTGGTTCCGTGGCTGCCACCGCCAATGAAAAATTGTAAATATGGATTAGCTCCAGATAGTTGTGTCGTCGTAATCAATGGAAGATTACCAGAAAAACTTGCAAGAATTGCTTTATCCACCTCAATACACATTCCAATTGTGTGTGAGGCTGTTAAACTTATATCCGCATTACCAATACGTATTTTTGAACCTGTAGTATTGTCCCCCGATAATTCTACGAATCCTGTTGGGG
>JAUYMZ010000371.1 GCA_030699355.1 Bacteroidota bacterium
TCGTTAAAATCCGTAACCTTCCCAAAAGTATGGGAGCAATGGATTAAAACAGCAATTACTCGAAGTGAATTTGTTGATTTTCTGATACGAGAAATAAAGAAAACTATTTTTGGAACTGAGCCTAAAGATGGCAATGATGCAGAATCTGGGCTGATGTTTTGGCTCAATAAGATAAAAGATTATAATTCTGAGAGTCCAACCTATTGGAAAGGAATACCGGAGCTTCAAAAAATTCTTTTACTGCTTGATATTATTGAACATTCTAAAGAGAAAGATAAGGGAGTCCCTCTGCCGTTTTTAAAGCCAGCTTTTTTTAAAAATCAGAAGGAAGACGAAGAACATATCTATCCTGCTACACCACTAGATATCACCGAAAAAAAATTTAAGGATCTGGCGGACCCAATGATTAGTATAGAGGAATATTTGTCAAAAATCAATTTAGGATATGAGGGTAATAGAATTATAAAATGGGGAATTGATTCAACTAACTGGGAAGGACTTACAAATGAAGAGAGGAACGAAAAATTAAACGATTTAAAAAACGAAATACACCAGAAAAGGCCAATCAACTCAATTGGGAATCTTGTCTTGTTACATATGAGCATAAACCGTGGATTTGGAAACGATTATTATGCCGATAAGCGAATCTGTGTAATTAATAATACTGAAAATGGTAGATATGTAAGACAACATACAATGAAGGTATTTGTAAAACAAACAGACAGTCAAGATCTGAATAATTGGACAATGCAAGATGTCACCGCGAATGCAGATAGAATTCACGATACTTTGTTAGCATTTTTTAGCAAACAACAAAAAGACCTTAGCCATGAGTAAAAAAACATCTGCATATTTAAAAGAAGAGAATCTTTTAACCCTTTTGTCACAAAACAACTTTATTGTTCCAGAAATACAGCGTGAATATGTTTGGGGTGAGAATAAAAAGGTAATAGTCAAATTTTTAAATGATTTAAAAAATAAAATTGGCATTTGCTGTAGTGAATGTAACCTGCCATCATCAGAAAACAAAATAAATATTGGTTTTTTATATTCATACAAACCAGATTATGTAAAAATTGAACATGACCGATTTTTAGATGAAAACTTAATTGATGGTCAACAACGATTCACCACTTTATTTCTATTGCTATTTTATTGTGCTTTAAAAGAATCTCGAGCAGATGGCAAAAACAGGAAGGACGAATTTCTGACATTGATTCGTTTTGAGGAAAAAATCAGAATGTCCTTTGATTTTAGAGTGAGAGATCTGACCAAGAGATTCATGCTCGAATTAGTTGAAAAAGTTAATACTATTGAACAGCTGCAAAACATTGATAAACAGACTTGGTTTTTGAAAGATTACCAAAATGATGTAAGTATCAAATCCATTCGTAAGGCCTTTGGTTTTATTCAATCAGTATTTTCTGATAGTACTAGATATTATAATCATTTAATCAATTACATCGTCTTTTGGCATTTTAAAACTGAGGCTACCTCCCAGGGAGAAGAGCTTTATATCACCATGAATGCTCGTGGCGAAGAGTTGGCTGATAATGAAATAACGAAAGCAGCATTAATGGTTGGCGGTTCCGAAATATATGAATGGGGAAAAAAATGGGAAGAGTGGCAACAATTTTTTTGGAAAAAAAGAGATAAAAATGATCCAAACCCAAGTGCTGATAAAGGACTTAATGGTTTTCTTTCTTGTATAGCAGGCTTGGAATATTACCTAAAAGATAAGCAAGGTGTTATTGCAGAAAAGGAAATTAATTCTTTACTCACTTTAGAAAAGGTTGAACAATATTTCGAAGCATTAACATTTCTACACGAAAGTCGAGCCGAATTTGAACAAAATTATAACTACACAAGATGGATTGATAGTTGTTTAAAATCAATCTGGGAAATTTTCAATAACAATCAAACCGATTGGTTTGCAGATTATAAAGACAAGAATAAATCAACCGAACGAAATAGAATGGTGTTTATGTGGTCTTGGTTATATTATATCACTGAGTCTAAACGTGAGAATACACTTCTCAAAACTGATGAATTATATCGATTGCTGAGGTTTTTTTATATACGAAAAAATAACTTTAACAGATCTGTTTCAACTTTAAAGAAAACCGTTGATTTGATAATTATTAATGGTGTTTGGGATACAATGAACAATGAATTAGGCTCAGATCAAGCTGATAATCTGGAAGAAGAAACTGATTCTAAATTCAGAACGAAAGAAGAAGACGAAAAGAATATTTTCTTTTACAAAAGATTACTTGATAAAGATCTTAAAGAAATCGAGGAATTAATCTGGCAAATCGAAGATCATACACTTAATCTTGATGGTAGTGATGTTGGAAATATAAACATTACGCATTTAATTGATCTAAATGATATGGTTACAACTCAAAAATTAGAAGAGATACGAGATGCCTTTGAGGGTTTATTTCCAAATGGTGTAAATTTGCCTTTAGAACCAGCCATATTAAATACTGTTTTGCTATATTATGGTGATTTTTATAAGTCAAAAGAATATTCAAATGGTAGCAAATATGATTTTGCTGATTGGAAGAGAAATATTAGAAAAAATGAATTCAAAAAGGTTATAATGATACTTACTGAAAAACCATTATCAGTGCATTTATCAGAATTAAATAGAAACTTTATAGAAGAACATCAACTTAAAATTACGAATGCAAAAATTGCTTTATCAGAAGGTTTTAATATTCGAGAAAAACTGATTTTTTATACAATGCTATTAAAGCCTGACGGTATTTGGCAATGCGGAAATGTTATAATTGAATATGGACAAGTGAATGGTTCTAGGCTTTTTAAAGATGAAGAGAAATTTATATATAATTTAAAGAGTGATTTTAGAAGTTGGTATTTTGATTTATGGGAGAAGGCAAAAGAATCTTATGAAAATCCGTTATTTGAACTAAAAAAACTAATTTTATGACCTAGGATTACTCAAAAAACAATCTCATAGAGCAAACCGCCGTTGTTTGGTCTTATAATCAATTAGGTTGGGATACGCAACTGGCGTATAACATAGAAAGCTTTGGCGAAGGATTTGGTTTGTGGATGAGAAATTTAACGTGTAAACAAGGGGAAAAACAGGTGAAGGATCAGTAAATTTGTAACAATTAACTTTAAAGTGAAACTAAAACTTGCATAATTCAGTTATAAGTGAATACATTTGCACTCGAAATATTTGACGACCAAGGGCAGGTTTGTACTTTTTACACCGTAAGGTGGGAAGGTGCCGAGCTTTCGGAAACCGATAAGTTTTTTCAGAAATTCAGATACGATGAAAAACTTAAAGATTCTTTGCGCGAACTGGCAAGTTTTCTTGAAGTTGTTGGTGATGAATATGGGGCACTTGAAGATTTCTTTAGATTTGAAAGTGCCGCACATGCACTTCCTCCCTCGGGAACTTACAAAGTGGAAGATGTATACATCAATTATGGTAATTTTCCTCTTCGCTTATATTGTTTGCGTATGTCGGAAACCTTGGTGGTGCTTTTTAATGGAGGGGAAAAAACAGGAAAAACGGCACAAGATGGAAAAACAAGTATGTCGTTTCTGGAAGCCAATATTTTTGCTAAACGCATAATGGATGCATTGATAAACAATGATATTTACATAACCGATAACCAAAGAGCATTTCGTTATTTTAATGGAAGCGATGAAGTAATAATCTAAAAACAAATAGAATGAGAAGCAAGATATTTCAACAAATATTGGATGAAACGCCGGAAGATGTAGAAATCTTCGTAAAACTCTATG
>JAUYMZ010000372.1 GCA_030699355.1 Bacteroidota bacterium
TTGGCCGCAGCTCCGTTAAAATCTACCATCGACCAACTTAATAAAACAAGTGTTCAATTGGCGAGCATCACCCAAAAAATAGACAAAGGAGAAGGAACCGCAGGTAAATTTGTAAACGACAAAGAACTATACGACAACCTAAATAAATCTTCTTTTGAACTACAAATGCTCCTAAAAGATTTGCAGAAAAACCCAAGTAGGTACGTAAACATTTCGGTATTTGGCGGCAAAGACAAGAAGGAAAGTAAGAAGAAGTAGCAAATTTTCTGCCCTTTCATTTACCCTTGAAGGCCTATCTTTAATACAGCCGCAACTAACCTTATAAAACTATTCCTCCATAGATTCAAGTTCCTCATCGGTGATGGCATTGATATTAATAATAGAATCACATACCGAATCAATAGATTTAACCAAGGATATTAAGTTATGCTTGACTTTAGCATGAACTAAAACAATTTTGTTTGCAATTCAATTTTAGGATGAAATGTCCCGATGATAATAAATGGGTTTGGTGCATTTCTTAGATGAAATTCAAAAGTTGTCCCCAAGAAAAAATGTAAGTCTTTGGTTTTGGCAAAGTCGTCAAAGTATTTTTTGCGAACATCTGCAATGGCTTTCTGTTCGTTTCCTTCATACTTTGCAAGTTGTCTCCAATAAAGTTGTCCTGTTTCCCAATCTTCAATCATCATGCGGCTTACAGTGCCTTGATTGTCTTTAAAATGGAATTTGAATTTGTAAGGCAGTTTTTGTACCACCTCAAATTTTCCTTCCCTATTGGTTTCAAAAAGATTGAGTTGGTTTAGTTTTGCTAACTTTTCTTTGTCCCACTCGCGGTCAACCAACTCAGCTGTGAAATCTAAAATCTCTGTTGGTTTGAAAACGGCTAATGAAGTGCAAATGTCTTTGTTCTTGGCTTCTGCAATAAGTTCTGTGAGGTTGTAATAGATTTTTCCTAAACAGATTTTCTTTCGTTCTTCCCAATTATTGGCTGTATCTACATGTCCAACAACTTTTATTTCACTGTCTATGCTTTTTGGTCTAAAACTATCAGGTCTAAAGTCACTGGTGTTCTTCACCAAATCAACTTCTATCCAATCGTATTTTTTATATTGTTCGTTGTAAGATTTTTTGCGGAATTGAACAGGGTAAAGCCTTATCCAAGTGCCATCTTCTTTAAATCCAGCTGTACAAACCAATTCATCATACTTGGCGGAAATTGTCGGATAGGTTTTTACCGTAATTAATACTTTTGTTAACGCCATAGCTTAGATATGTTTTATTTCATATTCAAAGCTGGGAAGGTTTTCAATCGCTTCGGCTAAATGCTTTCGGTGACACTGACAAATATTGGCTTCAAAACAAGTTAAGGCTATGCGTTTATGTTGTTTCAATAGCTTCAAAATTTCGTTTTGCGAGCTAGTTGTTTTACTCAAATTGTTTTGGCGGTAAACGGCAAACAACCTATCATAATCGCTTTGGGTATTCAATTCTTGGCGTTGGTCGCTTTGTATGCCTACTTCTGGAATATGTACATACTCAATACCCAAACTTGCACAGTATTTTTTCAATTGACTTTTGCTAAATCCATATTTCATGCTCAATGGATTGTTACGAACATCTACCAAAACCTTCACATCATTTTTGAGCAAACGCACCAAATATTCTTCCAACGATATGCCTTCATAGCCAATCGTAAAAAGTACCGTTTTGTCTCCTTTCGGTTTGGCTTTGCTTACTTTTTCTAATTCTTCTTTATTCAATATATTTTCTGCTGCTTCGCTTCGGGTAGCATAAAATGGAAAGTTGATGTAAGTGTGTTTCATCAAAGCCGTTGCACTCATTTTTCCGTAATTGGTTTTTACTTCCTGCAGCAGTTTCAGGTCGGCAGGTTTTAATTGTTTCAGGTAGTCTGTTGGGTCTTTCTTTTCAAAGGATTTTTCATCTTCATTTAAGAAACCCCTTGTAACCATTGCCGTCATATCAGCATTGGCAGAATAAGAATAGCAACCAAATTTGTATGGAATAAAGTCATACTCAGCTTTGCCTTGTTTATTAGTAAAAAGGAAAAGCAGTTTTTGAAGGCGTATTTTATCCAATTGCCCGTCAAACAATTGCAATAAAGCTAGTATAATTTTTCTTCGGTAAAACATGGTGCGAAAGTATAAAAATATAAATTAATAAATTGAATGCTTTAGACACAATAACTATTTGATTCCATTTTTGAATAACTATTTATTTCTTCAATTTAACTTTGAAAGTTACTGGTTTCAAATTCCGTTTTTCTAGAACACTAATGCAAGGATTTTTAATCACAGTAACAGTGCCGATAAACTTATTCATATCAGTAATTGCAACCAGATATAAATATGCATTATCATTTAATTCTTCAAGTGTTTGCAGTTCATTTGAGGTGATAAAAAATCCGGAAACTTCATCTTTACTTGCTTTGACCTCAATATAACGTTTGTCCTTTCCCTTTTCTGAATAAATATCGAAACCAGCAAAATCATTTTTTAAAGAAACTTGTTCAACATATCCCTTATCTCCAATTCTATTTATTTAATATTGTAAGGCTATTTTTTCCCCAATTTCACCAATTAATCTATTCAACTTTTCATCTACTTTACCCTTCTTTTTATTAATTGTAATTTTTGTTGAAGTGGTAACAGTTATGAAATTAGCTTGATGTTTTTTATAAGTTGGAAAAATACCATTAATCCAATTATCGAATTCTTTTTGAATAATATACTCCGAATCATCATAGGTAGTCCAAGGTTCATAGCACACTTTTGAAATATGTTTTTGTGTCTCATGACCATTAGCTTTTTTTCTTACACCACTAGTATATTCAAGTAAACTTATATCATTAAAAGCGCAAAATTTTGACAACCCAAAATAATGATTACCATTAATAACAGTATGCACAAAATATTTAGGAAAACCGCCTAATGAACTCCTTATAAACTCAGGGGAACTATTATAACTTATTATTGAATTTATAAGTTCTTTTACGTTTTCAATGAATTTACTTTTCATGTTAAACTCTGATTTTATTTAACCTTCAACAGCCCCCCCCCCCC
>JAUYMZ010000377.1 GCA_030699355.1 Bacteroidota bacterium
GGTTCAAATATAGCCCAGCTATGCTAGGAACGGTGGCTTCAGAATCTGATCTAGTATTAGCAAGAAATGATTTCGGAATTTGGACACCTTTTGTGGGTACATCAGGTACTCTTACCGATACTATTGCCAAAACTATGACCGCAAATAGTTTATACGATATGGCTGCGTTTGCAGGAACGGATAATAATAATCCTTTGCCGGTTGTTATGAATTCTTTTACGGTTAGCTTAGAAGGTAAAAACATAGCCAAGTTAAACTGGAGTACTTCTCAAGAAATAAACAGTGATTATTTTGCCATTGAAAGAAGTTTTGATGGAAGCAATTTCAGAGAAATTGGAAGTGTAAAAGCCAAAGGAAACAGTCAGAAATTGGTTCAATACCAATTTAAAGATGCCGAATCTGTGCGCAAGGCTCTAGAAGAGGGTGGTGCAAACGCTATTTACTACAGATTGAGACAGGTAGACAGAGATGCGAAGTATTCCTACTCTGAGATACGTGTAATAGATTTAAATAACTTGGGTGAGGAATTGGCCATTACACCAAATCCGTTTAAACAATCGTTTGGAATTGCCATTGCACAAACAGAGGCAACAGAAATGTTTGTTAGAATAGTTGATTTATCGGGTAAAGAAGTGTATTCACAAATATTTGCTTTGAGCCCAGGCAGTAATGAGGTAGATGTAGATAAATTAGACAAATTGATGCCTGGTGTTTACCTAGCAAATATCAAAATTGGAAACCAAGAAAAGCATATAAAGATTGTGAAATCAGAATAATAAGCTTCGTTTACGCTTTGCATTTGAAAGCGGTGTAATGTAAATAGAATCGGCTGTGCTAAGTTCAGGAATTTGAATTTGGGCAGCCGATTCTCTTTTTATTTCGGTTTGAACCGATTTCTTCTTCTGCTTTTTGCTGTTAAATACCTCAATTTGATACGTGTCTGCTTCTGTACCTTCGTTTGTGATGCTTATAGTTTTTGTGGCTTTATTTATCTCACAGGTAAAATATGAAGGGTATAACGAACTCATGTAATGCGCACGGTATACAGGCACCGGATTAAACTGATTGGCAATAGTATCTTTTCGTGTATAATTCGACTCCCAAACTAATTCTTGAGATTGATTTACTTCAAATATTTTGTTAAAAACACCCATACCCACCAAATAATTTCCATTAGGTAATTTGGTAACACCACCCATTCTCGCAACATGATTAAAAACGGGTGGTTCAAAGTTAAATTCGTAATTCCATACCGGATTTAATGCTTCTTGTCCGTCTGGTTCTTCTATTTCTAATATAGAGGAATTTAGTATCGGCGCAGCTCCCAATCCATTGTTTAACATTAATAGGTTACCATTCTCTAATTTGGTAACATGATGTTGACCAGCAAAATAATTATTAGAAACAAATGGTATTCCATTGCCCATGTCGTAACCAATAGCATACACAATTTTACCAGAGCTTCTGTCAATTTTTATTATGCTGTTAAGGTCGCGGTTGCTGGTATAAAGAAAATTCTCTTTATCTACAAAAATACTGTTTAGATGGGAACCTTTAAATAAATTGCTATCGTTTGGATAGTAATCGTCTTCGAACCAGCTCCAGACCAATTCGTTTTTGTAATTTAACTCAATAATGGCATTTATAGGAGTTGAAGATGGGGCTGTTTTATTGAATTTTTTGGCCATGCATAAAAAGTTTCCATTGGGTAGTTTTATTACGCCATGGTGGTACATTTTAATTTCGTAATCAGGTGTTTTTATATGCGGAGAGCGCCAAAGTTTTTGGTTATTAAGATTGGTTTCGAACAACTCTGTAGTATCTAAGATGGTTATATTGCCATCGTAGTTTATTTTAAAATCGCGGCATAGTGTGTTTACTCCTATTAAAAAGAACACAGGCTCACCATTTCTGGTGTATAAAAAATTATTATCACCAGAAATTATTCCCGGTAAACATTCTTCTGGTTTGTGCCAAACAATGTTTGTTTTAAACATTTTCGGATTTACCAAATAGTTGGATAATGTGCTAAACGAAAATACCGGTGAGGTAAATATTACCTTATTGTTTTTATTATAAGCAAGGTAACGCCAATAATAAGTTTTACCAAATCCAAATATCTTAGAGGCTAAATGTGCAGAAGAACTATCAATTGCATGGTAAATTTTTTTATTAGAAAAGGCATTAGCACCCTCATCGGATACCTCAATTTTATAATATGCTTTTCCATCAATGCTTGGGTATTCAAACATTATTTGGGTATAATATATTTTGCTTTTGTTGGCTGGTCTAAGCGCCTGTGAGCTTGCCTGTTTATAAAAAAGAAATACAGCAATAATGGTTATTAATAAATACCGCATTAAACATGTGTTTCTATGTAATCTATTAGTGCGTGAATGCATTTGATGTGGATTTCTTGGGCTCTATCGGCGTATGGGCTGTGTGGGGCTCTAATTTCAACGTCGCACAAGCTGGCCATTTGGCCGCCATCTTTACCGCTAAGTGCCACAATTTTCATTCCTTTTTGGCGGGCGGTTTCCATGGCTTTAATTACGTTTTTGCTGTTTCCACTGGTAGAAATAGCCAATAATACATCGCCGGAATTGCCCAAAGCTTCTAGGTAGCGGCTAAACACAAAATCGTAACCATAATCGTTGCCTACGCAGGCTATATGACTGGCATCGCTGATAGAAATGGCCGGAATGGCTTTTCTATCATGGCGGTATTTTCCGGTGAGTTCTTCGGCAAAATGCATGGCATCGCACATGCTACCACCGTTGCCACAGCTAAGTATTTTATGTCCGTTTTTTACAGCTTCTACCATTAATTTTCCGGCATTTTCTATGGCAATAAAATTGGCTTCATTGCTTAAGAATTGCTGAAGAATATCCTGGGCTTCTTTAAAATGCAATTGAATATTGTTCATATCTTATTGTGCGTTTTTAGCTGCAAATGCTTGTTTTCCGGCATCCAAGAATTTCACAAAATTTTCAACTTTTAAATCGTATGCTTTTGGTTCAGCCAAGATGTTTTCATTGCCATCTATTAACACGTAATAAGGTTGTGCGTTGGCTTTGTATTTGCTTATTTGTAAATCGGCATTTTGCTTGCCAATAGTCTTCTTTTCTTTATTATCATAACTGCTGGTATACCACTCGTTGGCAGGCAATTCTGTTTTATCGTCTACGTATAAAGCGAGCACTACATAATCATTATTTAAGCGTTTTAATACTTCGGGATCCGACCATACATTGGCTTCCATTTCTCGGCAATTAACGCAGCCATGTCCAGTAAAATCTATGAATATGGGTTTGTTTACTTTCTTGGCGTAGGCTAAGGCTTGTTTGTAATCGAAAAAGCCATTTAACTCATGTGGCAAATGAAACAAATTATTGAACCTCACTTCGCCCAAATCGCTTTTAGCTTCTGAGTGGTTTTGGTTCGAACCGCCCTTTGATTTGCTTAAATCAAAATCTAGGGTTTCTTGCGGAGGCAAATAGCCCGATAATGCTTTTAAAGGTGCGCCAAATAAGCCAGGTACTAGGTATAAAACAAAAGTAAATGTAGCAATAGCAAGCACCAAACGCGGCACGCTTAGGTATGGAATATCGCTATCGTGACTAAACTTTAATTTGCCTAATAAATACATTCCCATGAGGAAGAAGATGACAATCCAAATGGCAATATATACTTCTCTATCTAGCAATCCCCAATGGTAGGTTTGGTCTGGAATGGATAAAAATTTGAAAGCAAAAGCCAATTCTAAAAATCCTAAAACTACTTTTACAGAGTTGAGCCAACCGCCAGATTTTGGCAGGTTTTGAATCCATGATGGGAAAATGGCAAACAAGGTAAATGGAGCAGCTAAACCAGCGCCAAATGCGGCCATGCCAAGCAATGGTTTCACAAAATTACCGCCTACAGCTTCTATTAACAAAGAACCAACTATGGGTCCGGTACAGCTAAATGAAACCAAAACAAGGGTAAAAGCCATGAAGAAAATTCCCATAAAATTTCCCATACTGCTTTTAGAATCTACCGAGTTTACAAACTTATGAGGCAAGGTTATTTCGAACATTCCCAAGAATGAAGCGGCAAAAACAATGAAGATAACAAAGAATAAAACATTGGGAACCCAATGTGTGCTGAGCCAATTTCCAAAATCTGCACCGAGGCCAAAAAACGCAAATACCAATCCTAAAGAAGCGTAAATACCTACAATGCTTAATCCAAATCCGAATGCACGTTTAAGCGCCAGGGAGCGGGTTTCGCTTCTTTTGGTAAAGAAAGTAACTGTCATGGGTAACATTGGAAACACGCAAGGTGTAATAACGGCAACTAAGCCGCCCAAGAAGGCAAAGATTAAAAAGGCAATCATTCCTTCTTTTTTGCCGCCCGAAACATCGCCGCCATAATCTACGGCAGCGCTGGCTGCGCTATCGGAGGTATTGATGCTTGCTTCTGGTTTTGCAGGCGCTTCTGCTGGGGCAGGCACATTTACTGGAGTGGCGGGTTCTGTTTTTTCTGGCTGAACCGATGCCGTATTTTCTGTAGATGCGCCTAATACTTTAAACTTGTTTGAGAAATCAAAATCGGTATCAAACAAAACGCACATGCCGGTAATTTGCGAACAAATTTGGTATTCTACATTGAGTTTTATTTGCGGCTTGGCTTGTAATACCTTTACCTTTTGTCTGAACTCTGCTACTCCTTCGAAGGTAGAAACTTCGCCACCAAAAACATCGTCGAAATGTTTGTGACTGCCTACTGGTTTTACTTTGCCTACCAATTGGTAACTTGGGTGTTTGGCAAATTCAAAATGCGCTACCACCGGACCCACATCTTCGCTAAAATCGGACGAATACATGTACCAATCTTTCTGAATTTTGGTACGCATAATGAGTTCAATCTCGTCGCCAATATTTATTTCTGTTTTGCTTGTTTTGCTTTCCCAGGTTGGTTTTTGCTGAATTTGCGCCCAGCCTAGTAAAGGGTATAATCCCAGTAAAATAAGGAGTGCAGCGGTATTTTTAAAAGTATGCATAGTTTAATTTTTAAAGCACTAAACGAAAACATTGCGTGCTTTAGCCTTAATAAGTTGTTAATGTTCTTAAGTTGCGAATTTAGGGTTTGCAATTTAGAAAGCAAGTAACTCTTTTTGGTCTTTAGTGGTTGGTCTTTAGTTTTTGTTTGTCTTTGGTCGTTTGTCTTTGGTCTTTGGTTAATTAGGACAATTAGGACTTTTAGGACAATTAGGACATTTGGGACATTTGGGACGGTTTGTCTGAACTTTAAACCTTAAACTTTAAACCTATTTAGATTTCTTTTTTTGCGAGTAAATCTTTGTACATGTCTATGTCTTTTTTGATGTCATCGTTTAGCGGGGGTTCCTTGATATCTGTGAGCTTAAGCATTTCTTGGTATAAAATTTTGGCTACCAGTAATCGGGCCATATTTTTGTCATCGGCGGGTATCACATACCAGGGTGCTTCATTGGTATGGGTTTTATTGATGGCCTCTTCGTAGCAATTCATGTAATCATCCCAGCGTTTTCTTTCTACTAAATCGCCCGGCGAAAACTTCCAATTGTGACTTTCTTTCTCTAACCTTCGCAGCAGTCTTTTCCTTTGTTCTTCTTTGCTTAAGTTTAGAAAGAATTTAAAAACAAGTGTTCCATTTTGATGGATATGGTTTTCGAAATTATTTATTTGGCTGAACCTATTCTCCCAAAATTCTTGTGAAATATCAGATTCGCTTGTTATGCTTGGCAAATTCTCGTTTAGAATATAGCTAGGATTTACGCGTGTTACCAGCACATTTTCGTAATGACTTCTATTAAAAACAGCAAATTTCCCACGTTCGGGCAGGGCTATATAGTGGCGCCATAAATAGTCGTGTTCAAGTTCTAATTCACTGGGTGTTTTAAAGCTATGAACTACTACGCCACGCGGGTTAAATGAAGAAAACACTTCTCTTACTAAACTATCTTTTCCGGAGGTATCCATTCCCTGCAAACACACTAAAACTGCATATTTATTATGTGCGTACATTGCATCTTGAATTTTACTTAACTTTTCGCTGTATTCCTTTAGTTCTTCCTTTATTTCATTTTTAGATAGCTTTGTGTTCAGTTGCGTTTCTGCTTCTATCAGTTTAAATGGCTTTTTGGCCGCAAAATCATTGTTGTTTATGTTTTTCATTTTTTTTGGTTTGAACCAATTTATTAATATTGGCAAGGTAGTTAAATGTTAGCGTTTTAATCAATCAAATCAATTTTCTCGAGAGAAAATTAAAACATCTTCCCCGGTTTTATCTGCAGGATGTTCTTGTTTTCCTGACCAAATATAGCGTTGTCCAAACAACTCTTTAGAGGTTCCTCCCTGCGGTCGGAATGACGGGTATCTGTCGGGAAATATTGGCTTCATAATTGGCGGCCTTGCCGCCAATTATGAAGCCAATTTGCTAAATGAGAATGTATTTCCGACTATAGGGAAGAATCTCTTCCTTATTTCTGGTATTCCATTGGCAGAAAGCAACATGGCAATGGGTTTGGTTTTGGGAAATTTGGAGAGGATGATAACAATGATGGTATGATTATTTTTTACTCATGGGTGATTTGGATAATCAAATTTTTTTTAAAAGCAGAAAAATATTTGCTTGATAGACAGATAGGTTGATAGGTTGGTAGGTTGGTAGGTTGGTAGGTTGGTAACAATTTCGAAAATAAAGTTTAATCTTTGATAAACCAATCGCTTTTAGAACAAAACAATTAAAATTTATGAAACATATTTATGTATTAGCGCTATCTATGGCGCTATCATGCGTCGCTAGTGCGCAATGGGCAGGACCTACCAATGGTACATTAAGCACCACCAATAATGTGCACTTAAATTATACCAGAACACTTGGTGCTTTTAATCCTTCTTCACCGCCGCCGCCACCGAGCTATTTCTTTGCGCTTAATTTTATTGATGGTACAAATACAGAACCATCTTTACGGGTAAATGATAACAACGGACAAGTAGAAATTGGCAAAACCTTACGATTAATTAACGGAGCAACTTTGTTCATGACACGCTCAAATAATACAAATGTATTGCAGGTAGATGCCTTTGGGCGCATGAGGTTAACAACCGATGGTTTTATTAATTCTAGTAGAGGCTTTTTTGTAAACAACGGTAGTGTAGATTTTTTTAGTTTAACGCAAGATGGGATGGTTTTTAAAGATCAAAACCAAGACTTATTTAAAGTAAATACTGATGGTTACGCCTTTGCACGCAAAATGACTGTTACCTTATCAAATCCATTTCCAGATTATGTATTTGAAAAGGAATATAAATTAATGCCCTTAGCAGATTTATCTACATTTATAAACAAGCACAAACATTTACCTAATATGCCTAGCGCACATCAAGTGGCTAATAATAATAACCAAGTGGAACTAGGCGATATGCAAACTAAATTATTAGAGAAGGTGGAAGAACTAACGCTATATATTTTACAACAGCAAGCCCAAATTGATGCGCTAAAACGTATTTTAGCAGAGCAAAAATAAAGAAAGCATCCCTATGAAAAAATTTATTGTTTACATGGCATTAATTAGTTTAATTACTGCTTGCCGCAAGGATATTGCGCCAGAGAACCCTTGTGGTAATTATAAAAACCCCAATGCCGATTTTACTATGGAGCATACAACGGGTGAGCGAGAAAATATTGGGACTAGATTTGAAGATTATATTTGGTATTCTAATCCATACATTAATAAAGATACACTTAAAACAATTGGAATTATCCAATTTAGGAGCGAGTTTAAAGATACCAATATTTATAAACATACATGGTATATTGGTGCAGAGGTATTTCATGATTATAAAGCTTGGAGAAATTTTAATTCTGTAACACCTCCTGCAATTATTACGATACATCATGTTATTAAATGGAAGCCCAATATGCTATGTAATCCAAATGAAACGGGTTATGATTCTATGAGTTTTAGGTTTAAAGTATCGGATAGGTTAAAAGACTTTGCCACTTTTGGCAAGTATCGCATGGTTTACGACACGTTGGGCGCTCCAACCAATCAAGATAGTGTAGAGGTAGAATTTTATAGAAGTAAGCGAAACCTTAAAGATAGTATTGTAATAGATCCAAAAATTTATGATGGAACTGATAATAGAATAAAAGGACTTTTTGCCTTATCGCATTGGCCAGGAACAGGTTATTATGTTGTACCTTCTAATGTTTTTGGGCTTGATAATGAAAGATTTATAAGTAATACTTATGCTTTTTTTAAAAATAGCTCTACGTTAGGTACTATTCAAATTTTTTTAAACAGCCAAAAAGAGGCTTTTATAGAGTATGATACTTATGACCCTAACAAATTAAATGGTGAGAGAAAAATGTATAAACTAAAAGGGAAAAAATTAATCGATTAAACTTATGAAACATACATACTTACTAATAATCTTTTGTATTGCATCAATAATTTCCAATGCACAGCAGGTAAATGGTGTAAACACCAATCCTCAAAATCCAATTAATCCCCCTTTTTTGCCCTGGGCAAACATGCATTTGGGTTCTGGATTTACCCACGATCCATTTTTAAATAGGTTTAATTGGAGTCCAATAGATGCAAATGGCAATTCAACAGATTTAATACCTATAGAATACAACACAGGATTTAATATAGCTGGTATTTCATTAAGCAGCAATCAAATACCCATGAGAAATCCATTTCGGTCGGGTATGGGTATTGGCGCATCTGCCTATATTGATGCGTTATTAACTCCAACAGTGTTAGACAGAGATTTTAGATGGCAAGATGGGTGGGAGCTATTGTATATGAATTTGGGCTATACACCTAATTTGGATCAAATTAATATACCAAATCCATTAAATCCATTAGACATCACAGGGCCAAATCCATCACATGCACCTTATTTTGTTTTATACAATAAGTATAAAGGAACCGTACGTTTATTTGCCAATGTTTGGTTTAACAATACCACAGCCAATAAACCACAAAAGGTTATGGCAACACTCCAATTTTCTAATGATGAAGTAAATGGTTTGCTTCGACATAATAGTTCGTATGATTTGGCGCTCGATCAGCCAACAATAATAGAGAAAATCTCTGGTCCTTCATACAATTTTGCAGACCAATTTAAGTGGTTAATGAGCGATTATCAGGTAGGTTTTGACCCTTGTATTTGCAACAGAACAACTAATAATACTAGGCTACAATTTGAATTTAGAACCATAAATTCAATGGATATTGACATGACCAGTAGAAGCATAGCTGTTAATAAAGCTATTACAAGTAACTCATACTTAACGGATGATTTTTTAAATTTGGGAGATGTTGATTTTAATAATCCTAATACCAATAAGCCTGGTAGCCGAATGTATAAAGAAATGGGTAGCTTATTAGATGGATATAAAGCTGCACAATTAAAATATGAAAAAGATTTAGCGAACTATAATTCAACAGAAGGAATTTTAAAACGTGCTGCCATAGACATTTTAAAAGATGGCATTACTGCAACCGGAAGTATGGTAGGAGCAGGCGTGGCTGGAAGTTTTTTTACTAATAGCATTATGAAAAAATTTATACTTAAAAATAAAACAAGGGTTGGACTTTTTAATGATGGATTAATTGCTTTGGACACCAATGATGCTGATGCTTTTGCTAAGAGTGTAACAGGAGCTACAAAAAGTATAATTGCCAGTGGCTTTGATTTTTTAAGTACAACCATTGATGTTCCTCAAAAGCCAACCAGGCCAAGTGCGCCAACTGCTACTTTTACAGAAACAACTTATAAAGGTACTGTTACACATAATAATGAATTTAAAACAGATGATTTATTAATTCCTGGTTCTTTGCCAATTAGTTTTCCAAATGGCGACCCAGGTTTAAATAGGTTAAATTACCCTGCTTATAATGAGGTGTTGGGATTATTTGCTTTGTTAGAAACCCCAGAGGTAGAGGTTGTAAGTAAAAGAAAAACTAGCTATGAAAGCCAGTTTAATATAATTCCAAATAGTTGGTATCGTTGGGCAGGCAATTCAACACAAAAAAAGCAATACCAAATAAGGGTAAAAGATAAGTTAAGTTACCGGTTTAATCATGTGGTTGATTTTGATTTTGATAAAACTAAATTGTACTATTCTTTTAGAATAAAATTAAAAAACATCCTACCTAAGGTTGAAGGTTTGCCAAACTACATTAATGATAAAATAATGCTTAAAGAATCTAAATCTTATGGACAAATTGTTACAGACTCAAATTTTGTTTTTACAGAATCTTATGATAAGAATGGTAGCGAGCGACTTATTGTAATAACTACGCCATTTACAGAGGTGAAAAACATATTAAATGAGCCATTTGAATTTACAAATATTGCGAATTTTTTATATGGTTTAATAAACCGAATGGGTGCAAATGTAGATGAATTTGAAAGTAGTTTTTTAGCAAATTTGGGGGAGTTTTCGTCTATCGAATCCATTGAACTAAAACTAATGGCAGATATGTATTTTCTAAACCCTGGTTCAAAAGGCCAAGAAATTAATACACTTCAAACATTTACCTATAAGATTTACCAAAACAGCGGCAATGATAATCAAATGCCAACAGAGCAAGATAATACCATAGGTAATGTCACATTTTTAGGTCAAAACAATAATATACTGAAACACCAATCAGGTAATGTTGTATTCGATAATATAATGCTTTCTCCTAACACATTGCAGCCATATACACATACATGGATTAATGGAAACGAAATACATATTTGGGTAGAAAATGCAACTTTAAAAAACAACATAGAGGTTGCGCAAGGATACACAGCTTATATTCATTTTTTAGGTTCTGCAGTTATTATTCCAGAAGCAGAAATATCACCTGAACTTGTATTGGATAATTTGAGGAGTGAAGACTTGTATCAATATCCATTTATTTTTGAAGCCACAGATTCTGAGGTAAATGATTTTTGCAGTTTGAATAATGCAAAGTATCAGGCAAATTCTACATTAACAAAAAGGGCTGCTCAAGCTAATGAAGATAACTCGGGTGTTTCATTAGAAAATAAGAATCCTATATTTCAAATTTATCCTAATCCAGCAAATAATTTTTGTATTTTAAAAGTTGAACTAGAGAATGCTACAACTGCCTCTATTACCATTAACAATCTCTCTGGGAGTATGGTTAAGAAAATTGAATTGCAGAATAGTTCAGTTAAGGAAACAAGTATTGAAACAGAATCTTTTGAGTCGGGTATTTACTTTGTTACTTTAACTATATCTGATGGATTTATTCAAACAAAAAAATTACTCATTGTAAGGTAGCACTTTTTAAAATTACTTTTACCCAAAAGTCGCAAGTTAATTAACAAAGAGCCCTTAAGTTGTTGATAAATCAACACTTAAGGGCTTTTTTCTTTGCACCAAAAAGGTGAAATTAGAGGTCTCTTACAACTCTAATGGACAAAGTTACAACAAGCAGCAAAAATATCACCCCTTTTGGGGGGTTAAATTTCATCTATGATGCATTAAATCGCTCAGGGATAGATAAATTCATTAATAAAAAAATTGGCAGCAGAAACGTATCCGCCACCTACAGTTATTCTGACGTGGTTCTTTCCCTTTTTGGAAACACGCTAGTTCAAGGAAGTTTTATTTCCGATTTAGAGATACTGAAGGAAAAATATTCAGATCAAGTATTTCATAAAATACCATCGCCAGATACAGTTGAATATGTATGTCAAGAACTCAAACAAAATAACATAGTTTTAATGAGTTCAAAAGGCGTTAAACATGAGTTGAATTACAATCAAAAATTTAATGAGGCTCTTATTTGTCTTGGAGTTAAAACAAATCAATTAAAAGCTAATGAACAAGGCTATGTTTTAGATTTTGACAATGTAGTTATTGAGAACGGAAAACAAGATGCAAAACTCAGTTATAAAAAGGTAAAAGGTTATCATCCCAACATTGCACTTATTGGCCGTATTCCTGTTCATATAGAAAATCATAATGGCAATACCCCTGCCCGCTTTGAGCAGTATCAAACCATAGGGAGATGCTTTGAGAATTTAAACAAACAGAGCATAAACATTGAGCACTTTAGAGCAGATTCAGCATCGTATCAAATGGATATTATTAATGCAATGGAAAGCTGGGTTAAATTTTTCTATATCCGCATGATGGATTTTGAAGATATTCGTTACGAGTGTGCACAAATAAAAGAATGGGAAACCGTTCGAATAGGTAATGAATTCAAGGAAGTGGCAAGTGTCCAGTATCAGCCTAAAAATTGCATGAAGGCACATCGTGTTGTAGTTGTTCGCAACAAAAGAAAAGACGGACAAATTGATTTATTATCGGGCTCAGCTTATACCTATCAGGGAATTATTACTAGCAACAACCAAATGTCTGAGCAAGAAGTTATTGAGTTTTATAATGCCAGAGGGGATGCTGAAAATTCAAACCGCTATTTGTTAAATGATTTTAACTTTAATCATTTGCCTTTTCCTGATATGGATACAAACACAGTTTACATGTACCTAATGGCAATGTGCTGCACCTTATTTGAGTGGACTAAAACAATTTTGGTGAAAAATAAAGCCACGGCAATTTCATTAACCATGAGAACTAAGGCAGTTTGTTTTCATTATATCACCATTGCAACAACTTTTGTAAAACACGCCAGAAAAAGAACACTAAAAGTTTTCGGCCAAGGAAATTATGCCATCCTTAAAATTTAGCCAACAGATTTCTTAAAAAACCTTCTACCGCCCATTTGGGGGAAAGGGGGTGCTATGCTTATAAACTCAACTTTTTGTTGAAAATTTCAATTAAACTAGATTGGTAATAATCCAAAATTAAAATTTGCTTTTACCAAATTAACTTGCGACTTTTGGGT
>JAUYMZ010000034.1 GCA_030699355.1 Bacteroidota bacterium
AAAATTTACCGTTCTCCATTTTAAAATTAGGGTTGTTTTCATAAACTCGAATGGCACGCTCATACATACTGTAATTCACTTCATTCAATGTAATTACATCTCCTGCTTTTGGTACATACAAAGGGCCATAAAAATCAACACTCCAAGGCAAAGTAGAGTTGTGCGGGAAAATATAATCTTGGTATTCACCCTCTCTGCTAAACAAAGAATCAACCTTTAATACCCCATCCTCTTTTTCCATTAATAGTTTATTGGAAGCCGACAAAGGAAAAGCAAAATCTAAGTTACCATGCGGCAGGTTTTCACCTTCAGAAATATCATACCTACGCAACATACTTTGGAAAGTTTTTTCACTCCAAAATCCGTTTTCATTAAACTTTACGTAGTACTTAAATTGCATTTTGGGAGGGTTTTCTGCTGCTACATTGTTTATAAAAACCTGACCATCTATTACCTTTATACTATCCCCAGCTATAGCCAAACAACGTTTAATATAATTCTCTTTTTTATCAAATGGCCTGCCATCTTCGTAGGGATAATTAAATACCACCACATCATTATTTTTAATTTCTTGTAGGGATGGCAAACGCTTATATGGCATTTTCATAAACGACAAATAACTTGGCGTAGAATCGGTTAAAGGCATCACATTGTGTGCAAACGGAAAGGCTAAAGGGGTAACCGGTAAACGCGTTCCATAATGAAATTTACTTACAAATAAAAAATCTCCTACCAATAACGATTTTTCCATAGACGAAGTTGGAATGGTATATGCCTCTATAAAATAGGAACGAATAACCGTTGCAGCCAAAGTGGCAAACCACAATGCATCACTCCATTCATAAATCATGTGATTATCGGGCTTTGCTTGTAACCTAAGTAAAGATAAAATATACAGAACAATAAATATGATTGGAGAAATTGCAAAAGCCAATAAACGGGTAAAGTATAAAAATATTAAAGCACAACCATATACCACATTTAATAAAGCCATGCCAAAACTAGAACCCGCGCTTAAATATAAGCCAAATATAAGCAAATTAAGGGTGCACCAAACCGCAACTATCATCCACTGCTTTTTGGTAAACTCTTTGGGCGATTTATAATAAAATTGAAAGGTAGCTTTTAAATCGAAAGAAGATTTTTGTGACATATTTTTTATGGGTTCAACGCAATTAAAGCAAGTTTAAGTGTAAGGTGTAAATTGAAAATAATTTAGATGGCTTGTTACTTAATTAAACGGTTTTTTTATTGATTATTTCGTCTAGGTTTAAGATATCATCCATAGAATAAATACCCTCCTTACCAACTATCCATTCTGCAGCCATCAAAGCCCCTTTGGCAAAGCCATAACGTGATTTGGCATCGTGGGTTATTTCAATAGAATCTATCATTGATTCATACCTAACTTTATGCAAACCGGTAACATCTCCAGCTCGGTGCGATTCTATAAGCAATTCGTGTGGCTTTACACTCTGAGAGGGTTGGTCTTTTCCAAAAATCAAGCGTTCTTTTATTTGCGTTTTTGTCTTTATCTCATTCATAACCTGCTCGGCCAAAGATAAGGCAGTGCCACTTGGATGATCTTTCTTTTCTGTATGATGCACCTCTTCTAACATCACATCATACGTGTCAAAATGAGCCATCATGGAGGCTAATACTTTATTGAGTTTGTAAAATAAATTTACGCCTATACTGTAATTTGTGCTGTGTACCATCGATTGGTTTTCGCGCAAACACTTTTCTTTTATTTCATCAAACTGATCATACCAACCTGTTGTTCCCACTACAATGGGCGTTTTGGTCTCAAAGCATTTAAGAATATTATCTACCGCGGCAGTTGGCATACTAAAATCTATGGCCACATCTACATTTTTAAGCGAAATAGGCATAAAATCATACGCGTTTTCAAAAGTAACTTTGTAAACTATTTCGTGACCTTTAGCCAAAGCAATTTTCTCGATGGCCATACCCATCTTTCCATAACCTAAGAGTGCTATCTTCATGTATTAATATTCAAATTTATGAACAGTGAAATCCTTATTTAGTGCGGGTTAAAGATACACTTTTGACCTAAATAAACAAAAGCTTAAAATAAATTCTATCAACAAACTAAAACCTAAGTCGTAGGTTCAAACCGGTATAATTGCCTGCAAGCCCCAATTGGTAAACTGGTTTAATCTGCATACTCAGTTTATCTGTAACATCAAATTCACGTAAATGGGCGTCAACAGCTGCATCTATGAGGTTAAAAGCGTATAACCCAAACATGCCAATTACCGATAAATCTCGGTTTTTACGGTAATATTCGCGCAATCCAAATAGCATTTCTGTGGGCACATTGGCGTATTCAGGATTGGTAACAGGTTCGTCTTTCAAGCGTTGTTGGTAGGCCAAGCGCACCTCGTCGTACAATTGCTGATTAAAACCAGTGGAATAAACAAGCGCCCCAAAACCAACATAAATTACCGGAACCTTCCAATATTTTTGGTTATAGATTTGTCCGCCCCCTGGAATAAGCGATAAAAGCGTAGCTTTTTTAGGTCGCGACATTTCAGTTTTAGGTTCAGGCAAAAGCGTTTTGTTGGTGCTATCTTTGGTTTGACCAATCACTGCACAAACAAAACAACTTAAAACAATGAAAAGCAGAAGTTTCTGCATTATAACAAATCAATTATGCGTTTTAAATCTACTTGCGATTTAAATGGAATACTCAAAACACCTCTGCCACGCTCATCTGCCTTTATTTTTACTTTAGTTTCTAATTTAGAGCTAAGGCTTTTTTGATATTCTACGTATCCATCTGGTAAATCTGCCTTCTTTTTGGCTGTGGCACTTGGTTTTACTTCCTCCTCTTTGCGTTCATGAGCGGCTCTAACCAAATTTTCAACCTCGCGCACAGACAATCCATCTTCCATCATTTTAGCAAATAAGTATTGCTGTTCATCTTGGTTATCTATGTTAATAATAGCGCGGGCATGACCCATAGAAATTTGTCCATCTCTAATGGCCACCTGAATATTATCTGGAAGACGCAACAAACGTAAATAGTTGTTTACTGTTGACCTGTTTTTACCAACTCTATCACCCAATTGCTCTTGATTTAATGAACATTCATCTAATAAACGTTTGTAACTAAAAGCAATTTCCATGGCATTTAATTCTTCACGTTGAATATTTTCTATCAAGGCCATTTCCAACATTCCTTGATCATCGGCCAATCTTATAAATGCAGGAATGGTAGTTAATCCGGCTAGTCTCGATGCACGCGTTCTTCTTTCACCACTGATAATTTGGTAGCTATCATAACCCAGTTTACGCACCGTTATGGGTTGAATAATACCGTGTACACGGATAGAATCTGCTAATTCATTTAAAGCTACATCATCAAATTCTTCCCTTGGTTGAAAAGGGTTTGCTTGAACCTGACTAATTGGAATCTCGCTAATAGAATGTAGTGGTTTAGATTCGGTGGCTGTTATATCTGTGCTTGCATTTTCTAATAAAGCACTCAATCCTCTCCCTAATGCATTGCGCTGTTGTTTGCTCATGGGTAATTATATTCTCTTAAAAGGTTAGTTTAAATCGTGATTGCTTTCCATCATATTGGTTTTGGTTAAACCATTTTTATGCAAAAGTTCTTTGGCTAAATTTAAATAATTTACCGCACCTTTACTTTCTGCATCGTGGGTAATAACTGCCAAACCAAAACTTGGAGCCTCACTTAATTTAGTATTTCTTTGAATAATGGTATCAAAAACTAAATCTTGAAAATGCATTTTAACCTCTTCAACCACTTGGTTGCTTAATCTTAAACGCATATCATACATGGTTAATAACAAACCTTCAATTTGAAGCTCTGTATTTAAATTACTCTGGATAATTTTTACGGTATTTAATAACTTACCTAAACCCTCCAAGGCAAAATACTCACATTGAACAGGTATAATAACAGAATCGCTGGCAACCAATGAATTGGTAGTAATTAAACCCAAAGACGGTGAACAATCTATAATAACAAAATCGTATAATTTTTTAACCTTCTCCAAAGCATGATTCATGATGCGTTCACGATTAGGCACATTAATTAATTCAATCTCCGCTCCTACCAAGTCGATATTAGAAGGCAGAATGTCTAAATAGGTAAAATCTGTTCCAATAATGGCATCTTTTACCGGCACTTCATTTACTAAAACTTCGTACAATCCGGTACGAATATCTTTTGGATCAAATCCCAATCCAGAAGTAGTATTTGCTTGCGGATCAGCATCTATAACCAAAGTTTTAAATTCTAAAACAGCCAAGCTTGCGGCTAAATTAATGGCAGTAGTTGTTTTACCAACTCCACCTTTTTGATTTACAATTGAAATAGTTTTACCCATATTTTTAAACGGTGAATTCCTCACCAGATTTTAATAAATTTAATTGAAGGCCATGTTCTGCAAATTGCTGAAGTGCCTCCTTGTGATCTATCATTATATAACCAAACGTATCGTAATGAAGGCCAATAATTTTATTACATTGAATCAGCTTACTTGCTAAAACAGCATCAGCCACATCCATAGTAAAATTGCCGCCTAATGGTAATAATGCTAAATCAATTTGGTGCATTTCTCCAATCAAACGCATATCGCCAAATAAACTTGTATCGCCACTATAATAAACACTACGTGCCTCATTTTTTATGATAAATCCACCCGCAACTCCTGCATACGTTCCGTCAGATAAACTGCTGCTATGTGCCGCGTATGTCATAATAACTTCGCCAAATTCAAACTTTCGCTTCCCGCCAATATTCATGGGATGTGTGTTTAAAATCCCTTGCTTAGCTAACCATTGCGTAATTTCCCATGAAGCTATAACCATAGCACCCGTTTTTTGAGCCAAATATACCAAATCAGCTGTGTGGTCATCATGACCATGACTAACCAATATATAATCAGCCTCAATTTGGTCTATATTGATACTTTTAGCAATTTCGTTTCCGCGAATAAATGGATCAAACAAGAGCTTTACTCCTGAAACCTCCAACAAAAAACAAGCATGTCCGTAATAAGTTATTTTCATTTTTCCGTGAAACATAATCAAACATTGCGTGAAACAATGTTTGTCCTTCAAAGAAAGAACAAGATTATCTTAACTAATACACCACGTATCAACACCTATGTTGATTACTTTATCAACTGATAACATGAATCTTAAAATAAAAATTTGCCTATATACTAAAAATATCAGGCATGAGCAGCCAATAACAAATCAATATCTTTCTGGTAAATACTCAATCGTTTACCTAAATGTTGATTGGTTAAATTACCCTTGTAAATATAAACGCCATTTCTAACCTCTGGGTTGGCATATAAAAACTCAGCAATGTTTCTAGACTCAGAAATACGCAACAACAGAGGTGTTAAGATATTACTTAAAGCATAACTAGCGGTTCGGCAAACATTGCTCGTTATATTAGGCACACAATAATGCATTACGTCGTGTTTAATAAACGTTGGCGCCGCATGCGTAGTTAATTCTGAAGTTTCAAAAATCCCTCCTTGATCAATGCTTATATCTAAAATTACACTGCAGGGTTTCATCAAAGCAACTAGTTCTTCGTTAACAATTACCGGACTTCTACCTTCTTCTCCCCTAATACAACCAATGGCTACGTCTGCATTTATAAGGGCTTTTTGCAAAATTTTAGGGTGTATTAAAGAAGTAAATATGGGCTGACCCAAATTACTTTGGAGGCGACGTAATTTAGCTAAAGAATGGTCAAACACTTTAACAATAGCCCCTTTTCCTATAGCAGCTTTTGCGGCATATTCTCCAACGGTACCCGCTCCAATTATTACAATCTCTGTTGGAGGAATTCCAGAAACACCACCCAATAATTCGCCTTTTCCACCACCACGAATACTCAATAAATCTGAAGCAATGGCAATGGCAGTAATCCCTGCAATTTCGCTCATGCTTCTTATTATTGGAAATATTCCATCCGAATCTTTTAAATATTCAAAAGCAATGGCATTAATTTTCTTTTGCATCAAACTTTTGATGTAAGAATTCGATTTTGCTCCATGTTGCAAGGCAGAAATCAACAATTTATCAGGAGGCAATAAAGCAACCTCCTCCAAGGTTGGTGGTTCTACTTTAACAATTACATCTGCCTTATAAATTTCTTCCTGGCTATGACAAATTTTGGCCCCAGCCTCGCTGTATTCTCTATCACTAAACTTGGCCTCTTTGCCTGCATTGGTTTCTATCCAAACTTCATTGCCGTTGTTTACCAATTGCTGAACCGAAGAAGGTGTTAAAGCAATACGATGTTCTTGAAGCGTAGTTTCTTTGGGTACACCAATGTACAAAGTTTTGTTGGGAGAATTAACTTCAAGTAATGATTCCTTAGGTTGTAAACTCGCTTGCTTTGCAAGGTCGCTAAATCCAAAAGATGTATGATCGGCCATTCTTAATTAAGGTTTGAGTGAAACCAAATATACTTATTCTATATTAAATTACCACTCAAAATATTTTAGGCAAGAATTTGGATCAGCCTAGCCGCCTCTAAAACCTTTATTTGGATGGGTAATGTAGTTTCACCTAACAAAATTTCTTCTATTTTTTCTGGCCACTCAATGAGGCAAATTGCCCCACTTTCAAAATACATTTCATATCCAATATCATAGGCTTCCTCTATACTTTTAATCCTATAAAAATCAAAATGATAAACCAAATTACCTTGAGGCAAAGTGTATTCATTTACCAAAGAAAAGGTAGGACTACTTACATTTTGCCCAATACCCAGTTGGTGGCAAACCTCTTTGATAAGGGTAGTTTTTCCGGCACCCATATCGCCATAAAAACACCACAATTTTTTTTCTCCAGCTTGTTTAATTAGCCAAGTTGCTGCAAGCGCCAAATCATTAATTGAGTAATGTAAACTAGCCTTTACTTGCATTTCTTCTGCGTAGCTCTGTTTGAACCAAACTTAATTCTCTTCCAGCCTGACCTTGAACACTGGTATTTTCTTGCGCTCTTCTAAATAAGTAGGGCATAACCGCTTTAACTGGTCCGTAAGGCAAATATTTAGCAACCCTATACCCAGCATTCGCCAAGTTATAACTTAGGTTATCGCTCATACCAAAAAGTTGAGAAAAATAAACGCGCTCATCATTAGGTTCAAGCCCAGCTTTTTGCATTAAAGTTATAAGGTATTTACAGCTTTCTTCATTATGTGTACCTGCACAAATAGCAAGCATAGGTATGTGATTTAAACAAAAAGCTAAACCAGCATTATAATCCCTATCACTCGCTTCTTTGTTGGGCTGTATTGGATTTATATAATTAAATTCCTTCGCACGCAAAGCCTCTTTTTCCATATAAGCCCCTCGCACCAATTTAACACCATAAAAATAATTGTTGGCTTGTGCATGTGCGATAGATTTTTTAAGAAAATCTAAACGATCATGTCTATAAAACTGAATGGTATTATAAACAATAGCACGCTCCTTGTTATATAACATCATCATTTCCATCACCATTTCGTCAATGGCATCTTGTATCCAACTCTCTTCCGCATCAATAAACAACCTCACCTGATGTTTGTGAGCCAATTCACAAATCATATTAATTCTTCGTTTAACCTGTCTAAACTCGGCTTGCTCAGATTCGCTTAAATTTTCTTTGGCATTTACTTTAGCTAATAAATTAAAACGTGCTACGCCCGTAACTTTAAATACACTAAAAGGTATGGCTGCATTGCCTTTAGCCTTTAAAATAGTTTGAATAATTTCTTGGGCAGTAGTTTCAAAAACCTCCTCACGCTCTTCCCCTTCTACAGAATAATCTAAAATAGTACCCACCTTAAATTGGTGCATTAATTGAATATTTTTCTCACAATCCTGTATGTTTTCTCCGCCACAAAATTGGTGAAAAACCGTCTTTTTTATTATGCCTTTAATAGGTAAGCCTAAACTAAATGCAAAATCAACCATTTTTGGTCCGGCTTGAACCAACCAATTATACCCAATAGCCTTAAATAGGATGTACGAATTACGTAATTCTTGATTGGATTTAGTTTGAAAGGCAATCTGTGTGTTGGTAAAATCTATATCAGAGGAATTCATGTTTTGTTAATATTAAATTGTTGTTGCCAATTTATAGCCTTATTTTGCAGCACAAAAGTATTATTAAAACCTCGTTTCATGAAAGAAATAATTCAAAAAGATTTTGAAATTTACTTTGGTTCAGACGTATTAGAGAAACTAGCTGAAATACTGATAAATAAAGAATATTCGAAAATTTTTGTTTTGGTTGATAATCATACAAAAATCCATTGTTGGCCCATACTTAGTCCGTATATAGTAAACTATGAACTACTTGAAATTGAATCAGGTGAGAGTAACAAGAACCTTCAAAATGCCGAGCTCATTTGGACAAAATTACAGCAGCATCAAGCAGATAAAAATGCGGTTATCATAAATTTAGGTGGAGGTGTATTAACTGATTTAGGAGGATTTATTGCAGCAACCTACAAACGAGGAATTGATTTTATAAACATCCCAACCACCCTGCTTGGAATGGTTGATGCCAGTATTGGAGGTAAATTAGGAATAGATTTACATTCATTTAAAAATGCGGTTGGACTCATAAAAAATCCAAAATATATTTTCATAGACCCTACCTTTCTTAAAACCTTACCTGCCATAGAAATGCGAAATGGGCTAGCTGAAGTTTGTAAACATGCGCTCATTGATGATAAATCTTTGTTTGAGCAATTGCAACAAACGCATGAATCGGAAGTTTTAGATTCACTCCTTTTTCAATCTTTAAAGATTAAAGTTAAAATTGTAAAGAAAGACCCTTTTGAAAAAGACCTGCGCAAGACACTCAACTTTGGACATACCATCGGACATGCCATAGAAACGCATTCTTTAAAAAACGATCCAATTCCACTTAAACACGGCGAGGCAATTGCCATTGGAATGATTTGTGAGGCATACATGAGCGTGGTTATTCAAGGTTTATCAACCGATGAACTTAAAAAAATTAGCACCTATTTTATAAGTCGTTTTCCAAAATACAAAGGTAAATTGCCACCAAGTTCACTTATAGAATACATGAAAAACGATAAGAAGAACGAAGAAGGCTTTATCAACTTCACCTTACTAAAAAAAATTGGTAAAGCTAAAATAAATTGTCATTGTCATGATGAACTAATTATAAAAGCACTTGATTATTACCAGCATTTATAAAGATGGCAAAAGCACCTAAAAACAAAGCGATTATTCAATCTAAAAATGATGTTTTAATTGCCAATATAGATTTACCTGCTTCAAAAAGTATCAGCAACCGGGCACTTATTTTAAAGGAGATATTGCAAAATAAATACAAAAAGCAAATCTCATTATTAAATCTTTCAAAGGCAGAAGACACCGAAATATTGCAACATGCTTTATCCAATCAAACAGGCACTATTCATGTACAAAATGCAGGTACCTGTTTGCGGTTTTTATGCGCCTATTATGCAGCCGTACCCGGTATAGAAGTTGTTCTAACTGGCAATGAGCGACTAATAGAAAGACCCATTTTGCCACTTATTAAAGCCCTTCAAAGTTTAGGAGCAAACATTCAATTTCTTGAGAAAGAAAACTCCTTACCCATTGCCATTAAAGGGAGCCAATTAAGTGGAGGGAAAATAGTTTTAGAAGGAAATCAATCGAGTCAATTTATCAGTGCACTACTTTTAATATCTCCCCTATTAACAGAATCCTTAGATATCCAGATTACGGGAGAAATAGTCAGTAAAGACTATATCAAACTAACCCAGGTAATGTTGCAAGAATTTGGGTTTAATTGTCAAATTTCTGATGATTATACCTTGGTTCAGACCAAAACAACAACCAATCTAAAGTCGATAGAGAACTACAAGATAGAAGCAGATTGGAGCAGTGCTGCATTTTTTTACCAAGCCGCAGTTTTGGCAGAGAAAGCAGATCTATTTTTCGAAAATCTAAACCTTAACTCCATTCAAGGCGATGTAATTTTAGCCCATTGGATGGAGAGATTTGGAATAAAAAGTATACAAAAAGAAACGGGAGTAGCCATTACCAAAACAAAAATACCACAACCCATTTTAGCCGAAATTAACTTTAATAACCACCCAGACTTAGCGCCAGCCATAATTTGCGCCACAGCCGGAGCTTCTTTTCCATTTTCTGCCACAGGAATATCTAGCTTACAATTTAAAGAAAGCAAAAGAATTGATGCGTTAAGTGAAGGTTTAAAATTACTTCATTTTCGTGTTCAAGCCAATGATAATAGTCTTTCACACGATGGCTTAGCCCACGCCTTTTACCAAAACACTTGTGTAAACACTGTAAATGATCACAGAATATGCATGGCTTTTGCCCTCATGTCTATAGCTCAATCTACCATCGTGATAACGGAAACCAATTCTGTAAAGAAATCATTTCCCAATTTCTGGGAGGAAGCCAAAAAAATTGGAGTTTTTCCCAATATTTTTTTATAAAATAACTGTTTAATATTTTATCGTGAGGTTGGAAAAGGCTGCTGGCAACTGGCTTCTAGCCTCTGGCAATCAGATTTTTGGCCAAACTATTCGTGCATTCGTGGCGGAAAAGGCTGCTGGCAACTGGCTTCTGGCAGAAGGGTGGCCAAACTATTCGTGCATTCGTGGCGGAAAAGACTGCTGGCAACTGGCTTCTAGCATCTGGTAATTAAATTCGTTAAAATATATATGCACCTGCAGGCAAAAAAC
>JAUYMZ010000385.1 GCA_030699355.1 Bacteroidota bacterium
ATAATAAACTGTTTTATTCAAAATCATATCAATACAAAAAAGGATGGATATATAAGTATAAAAATACCCAAATGATTACACCATTGTATTGGCGTTTACGCGATAGTTTACAAAGTTTTACCACTATTCTGCCTTTGTACATTCATCGCACCAAATCGAGTGAAAATGAGAACAACCTATCAACCCTTGTGCTGCCCTTATATTTTGCCAAAAATAAATCTAATTATAATCCAATTACGCAATGGAAAGTGCAGGAAAATAAGCTGGTTTGGTTTCCCATTTATAGAAAGTACTACTATCAAACATATAAAAATAATGGTTTAAATGATAGTCAATTATACACCATAAATAGCTTACTTCTTTTTCCAATTTATTTAAATAACTTCAGCAAGAGTCTTGGCTATAACAACCATACCCTCGCTATTACTCCCCTGTTTTGGAAAAATCAAAACAATGATGAAAAAAGCACCATATTACTTCCATTCTTGTACCAATTTAATTTCAAAAAATGGCAAAGTACCACGCTCTTTCCGCTTTTCTCTGTTGGCAAATCATTAGATAGTAGCGGACATAAACATGTAGCCATTACTCCCCTTTTCTGGCAGATAACACAAAAGCACCAAAGAACCAATTTGCTGTTTCCATTGTTTATTCATACCCAATATACCCAAAGTAATTATAGCAGTTTGAACCTAGGTTTATGGCTATTTAATAGGGTGAAAACTGATAGCTCTGTGCAGAATTATATATGCTGGCCAATGATTGGATTGAAAAAAAATCCAACACAAAAAAGCTTTCATGCTAGTCCGATTATTTGGTATAAAAAAAGTAACAGCTTTAGCCATAAAGACAGCGCTTTTGCCGAAAGGAGCTTACTTATTTTCCCCTTGTATCTTAATACGGTTAAAAAGAGTATTGGTTCAGACCAAAAAATAATGGCGCTAACACCCCTATTTTGGAACCTAAAAAGTAACGAAAACAGAAGTACACTTTTACTTCCGCTCTTTTACCAGTTTAAGTTGAAAGAGGCACAAAGTACTACCCTTTTTCCGCTTTTCTCCTTTGGCAAATCTTTGGATAGTAGCAGCAAAAAACATTTGGTAATTAGTCCCCTTTTTTGGCACCTTAAGCAAAAAGAAAAAACTACAAACTTGCTATTGCCTTTTTATATTCATACGCAAAATAAAGAAAGCAATTACAGTCGTTTGAACCTAGGATTATGGCTATTTAACCGCGTAAAAACAGACACTTCTAGCCAGAATCATATTTTGTGGCCGCTAATTGGATTTGGACAAACACCGCAACAACAAACCCTTCATGTGAGTCCGATTATTTGGTATAAAAAAAGTAAAGCGCTAAGCCATTTAGCTATATTTCCATTGTACTTCCAACAAAAAACGCCCATCTCCTCCGCTTCCTATTTATTGGGACCTGTATACATAAACAAGAAAGTGTTTGGTGAATATAAAAAAACCACGCTATTGGCAGGAATATATAAGCAAACAAAATACGAAAATGGCGATTACGAAAAACGAATTGTGCACTTATTGTACGCCAATAGCAAAGTAAAGGGAGAGCGCCTGCGGGTAATGTTTCCGTTGTATTATGTAAAAGATTTTAACAATGGGAATTATAGTAAATCGTATGCCTTAGGGTTTTATAACACCATGAAAAAGAAATTACCTAATAGCCAAAATTATTACAAGGAGGCTCGGATATTTTGGTTTATAAGGTATAAATCGAACTTTGCCTATTTGAAATCTTTGGGAATAAATTTTGATAGAAAAAAATTAAAATAGGTTTTACCTTGCGCGCTACTATGTTAGAGGAAACCATTTTTGATATTGCCATATGCGGCGCTGGTCCGGCTGGAGCCACTTGTGCGCTTGCCCTAAAAAACGCAGGCTTACAAGTTGTGATGATAGATAAAGCTACATTTCCGAGAGATAAAATTTGTGGAGATGCCGTAAGCTCTATAACCAAGCGCGTACTCAGGCAAATTGACCCTTCCTACGAAACAGAATTATTACAATTTGAATCGAAAGCATCTATTACCCAAGCCAAATTATACAGCCCTAATTTTGAAAGTCTTGAAATTTCATTTGCCAAAATAGGGCATTGCATTAAACGTATAGATTTTGATAATTGGCTCTTTCATCTTGCCCTGCGCGAAAACAAAGAACTCAAGGTAATTTCGGGAATTGGTATTAAAGACGTAGTGCAAGATGAAAATTTTAGCATAAGTCTGGAAGATGGCCGCTGCATAAAATCTAAGCTAATGATTGCTTGTGATGGTGCACATTCTGTGGCTGCAAAGAAAATTGCCAAAATAAAAGTAGATAGAAAACATTATTCGGGGGCAGTTAGGCAGTATTATGAGGGCGTTAGCGGACTAAGTGGAAACGCCTTGGAAGTGTATTTTTTAAAAGACTTTTTACCAGGTTATTTTTGGATATTTCCGCTTCCAAACAATCAGGCCAATGTGGGTTTTGGCATGTTGAGCGATACTATTGCCAAAAATAAAATAGATTTAAAGAAAAGCCTTCAACATATTATTAAAGATATTCCGCAGGTGGCAGAAAGATTTAAAAATGCCACACCTTTAGAAGATATAAAAGGTTTTGGATTGCCATTAGGCTCAAAAAAGTATAAGATTGCGGGCAAGCAATATATGTTGTGCGGAGACGCCGCTGCCTTAATTGACCCATTTAGTGGCGAAGGCATAGAAACTGCCATGGAGAGCGGAAAGTTTGCAGCCGAACAAGCTATTAAATGCTTTCAAGAAAAGGATTTTAGTGAGGCGTTTATGATGGCTTATGAGCAAAGAGTTTACAATAAAATGTGGCCTAATTTTAGAAATCACTATTGGCTTCAAAAGCTTCTTGGCGACAGGAAATGGCTCATAAATGGCTTAATAAGTTTTGGAAATATTCCCTTTGTTAAGAAACAAATTCCCAAAGTGTTTTACTAAATAAATACCCATCAGATTTATAGTTTATACATTCGGTACACGTTTTGGTTTAAACAAAACTAGAAACTTATTTCATGTAAAATCCATCTGCTGCATTTTTCCCAAGAGGCCAAACCTGATACCCAAAATTATTTTTTAAAAAGTGCGAATATCCTTTACTCAAAGCGGGTAGCGGAGCATTCCACATATATTTTTTATCTGAATAAGAGTAAAACCACATTCCTTCTACAGCTATACTATCTAATGTTCCGTGGGCATAATCCGTATAAGGTTTCCATAAATGTTCGCTATTAAATCCTTTTAAACTGGTAATAGATTTATTTCGCGATTGCTCTTTTAAAATTTCGGCAGGCACAAATGCCAAGCCCATGTATAAAAAAAGAATACCAAACAAAACAAACTTAGCTAATGAATCAAATGATACAGGATACCGCGCATGCATTTGGTTAAATGGCTTAACCAAAACGGTATAAAGTGCACTTAGGTTCAAACCAAATAATGCCATACCCAAGGGCAACATTAATCTATATTGATTTAGAAAAAACCATTCTACCACGCTTAAAAAAACAAGACCTAATAAATATAATTTTAGCACTCTATAATTACACAAAACCACCAAAAACAAAGCTAAGCAGGCATTTAAAAATAGCAATTGATTAAATATACCCTTGTATCCACCTCTCAATAACCAAGTAACTAATCTGCTTTTTGGCGCTTCTATATTGCCTTTGTAAGCCGCTACAGGCACCGAATCTGTGTAACCCCAAGCGATAATTCCGCTTCTATAAGCTAAATTAAAATCTTGTGGTATTTTCCATTTTGGGTTGAACCTAGACTGGGTTTCTGGTTCTGTTTGACCCAATATTTTCTGAACCCATGCATCGCCCAAAGGATACAAGATATAACCCGTTTGTATATAGTTTTTAGATAGTACCGGACTTAAGCAAAAGAGAACAATAACAAGTCGGAGCAAAAGGGTTTTTAAAGATTGCAACCAAGGTTTAGATTCTGCGCTCACAAGCTGAGAAAGTGTTTGGGGTAAATACGGTTTAAAGCTATTTAAAACAAGGAGAGCACCCATGGCAATGGCCAATAAAGCGGGAGGCTTTACCGCAAAAATAAAGCAGGCCAGTATTAAACAAATTTCTGGATTAAGAACCTTGGGTTGTAACAGCATAAAATAGAGCAATAAGGGCGTAAAAACCAATAAGGCCAAATCTGGCGAAGGTGCTGTTAAATATAAGAAAGCCAAAGGAAATAGAAACACTGAGTAAGCCAATAAATATAATTTTTATAGCGCTGGTAACAGTTTCAAAAATCCATCTTGCGCATTGGTTTTATATAAAAATGATTGAAGTTTATTGGAAGGGTTTTCAGTTTTTTCTTTCATATTAGGTTCAGCCAAAAAAGTAAAAAACAAGAAAAGAAAAACCGCAAAAACTAAACAAGCATTGATGGCATAAAACGGCATTAATCCAGGTAGTTGAAAAATACTTAAAAGCGAATGCCAGGCTGAACCAAGTCCTAAGGCTGGATATAGATTTCCAAGTCCGTAAACCACCCCATATTTTTGCATCCATTGAAGGGTTTGGAGGTAATAGGTTGCCATATCATGTATTTGGGTTGGCAAGGCACTCTGATACAATACCAGCAACAGAAAAGACAATAGCAAAATTATTTGCCATATAGGCATAGATTTAAACCAAGCAAGCAGATTGGAAAAGTGTGTTTGATAATAAAAAAAATAGCGCCATATTGCTATAAAAGCGCCAAAAACCAGCACCAAAAACACAAAGAAATTAATGGCACCTCCCAATAGAAACCATTGACTAAATATACCCAATATGGCAATACCTGGAAAAACAGGTAAGATTAAATTTTTTGGCAAGGCTTGCTTAAAAACGATGAAGAGCAAAACACCATAAACGTAGGCGAGCACCAGAAAAATTAAAAAATTGGGAATAATTGCTAGCATCTAAAATTTTAAAACTAAAAAACAATATTACACCAAAGAATGATGTAAGCCAAGAGGCATCAAAAAATTGCCACATAGTTGTTTTATTTGCCTGCAAACAAGGTGCAAAGATTAGGAATTAAGAGTAGGTATATTAATCTACATTAACCTCCCATTTAATACATAAAATGAATCAATACTACCCAAGCAAAAGGTGCTTCGCGCACCATAGTGGAGCGAAGCACCTATAGTATTCCAGAGAAATAAGAAAGAGATTCCTCCTATTGGTCGGAATGACAATATTTAAGTTATTAGGGCACCTTACTTAAACTTTTTTGGCCAAACTTGTTTTTAACTTTTTATACCCATAAGCCGCGCCGGCAACCAAAAGCAACGCAACACCTCCATCTACAGGCGCATCTTGTGGGTCGTCATCAAAGCCATCAGAGCCATCGCCCGGTTGCGCAAATACTGCCAAATTCATACTTATCATACAGGCCACTGCCAACATCATCTTAAGTGTTTTCATATTGTTTTTTTTAAAATCTAATTTTGCCAGGTAGCAACCAAAGCACCCTATGTGCTTTAGCTGCTATCTATGGCAAACCCTGTTCAATTATTTAATAAATTTTACGGTTTGGTTCAGACCGTTTATATTGCTAACTCTTATAAAATAAACCCCACTGCTAAAGCTTGCTACATTTAATTGCAACTCATTTTGGAGCATATCCATTTGCAACATTTCTTTACCAGAAATATCATACACAAATACTTCTGAACGACTAAAATTACTGGCATCCATTTTTACATGGATAAACTCATTGGCAGGGTTTGGATAAACTACTAACTGCCATGCCTTGCTAGCCTCTTTAAGCTCGCCCAATTGTGTACTTGCTTTTCCATTTAACAGGAGTACGAAACGGTTTTTACCCCATTGATTAATGCCTGAACCCATATCAAAAGTATAGACAGTATGCGCAGTAACAGGGATTGTATTTTGGGTAAATTTATCTAATAAACTTACCGTAACGCCCTTATCAAAATGCTCCATATTTTTAAACTTAAATTGATAAGTGCCCACTTCGGAAGCTTCTACATTTAGCTTAATTTGTGTTTCGCCATTTACAGGCGGAATGGCTGTTAACATTACTTGTAAGCTATCTGCTCCGTAACTAGATAAGTTTAAATTTTCATTCCTTAATTTGCCTATATCAAAGTCATCTTGGTTTAGGGTTGACCCAACAATCATCTTCAACATAAATTCATCGTGCTCTGTTGAATCTTGTGCGTACACCATGCTAAACTCATCTGTTTTTGCACTTTTATGAACCACTATTGGAGCGGTATTACTTTTGCCGGCCTCAGAAAAAGTTAGGGTAGGATTTAACCCGCTTGCCTTTACAAAAAAGGCAGCTCCCATCGGAATAATTCCGCTTGTTAAGGTTCCACCAGATAAAGTATTATAACTCTTGTATCCATTGGCAGTAGCATCGTAAACATACACAATTGGCGAAACATTGGAGCTGCTTACACCCAAGTTCCAATCGTAAGCAGAAGGGTAAGGATTTCCCAAAAAGTTCCAACCATCATTGGCCACATCAAATGTACTTCCTGCGCCGGTAGCCGTTGCCAATACAGGCATTGCCATATTGCCTGAGTTTATAGCGCCCGATAAACTCAATGTTACAGCCCCCTGAATATTGCTATTGGCGCCCGAACCAATTTGCGAAGTGCCTCCCGAAATAGGTCCTCTAATAAAAACCCTATACCCTTTTCCGGCAGTTAAAGCCTCACTTGTTGCTGATATATTATTCCAGCCAATGTTTAAATTACCCGCCTCAGGTTCTGCGTATGTTCTTATAGAAGTAGTAAGCACTCGCCTGTTATCTGTTCCACTTGTAGGAAAATCAATATTGGCTTGGTTGGTATGCCATCCATTGGTATTGGGTGCACCTAAAGTAGTTCCATCGCCCGGACCTGTAACATAAAACTGTGTCATCCAATTTGCCACGCTTGCGCCCTGAACCGAACTACTTAAAAAACGCCATCTACCCCTTACAGCCGTATTGGCAACATACCTCTCTATAGCTACGTTTCCAGTAATAGTTGCGCCGTTTAAATTACCTATATTGGCAGTACCTAAAGCCGACGATTTTAGGGTTAAAACTTGTCCGGTTGTAGTAATCATTTTAGAACCCGCAGCATTAAAATGAATATTACCCGTAGCAGCTATATTTAACGCATTGCCTAAAGTAAAGCTGGCATCATTACCCAAACCAATAGTTAATACCTGCAACACATTACTTGTGCCCGGTACAGATTGATCGAATAACAAATTACCCACTTGGGTTGCAACAACTAAATTAGCGCTTGTAGAGCCACTAAAAACACCTGCTGTGGTAGTTACCGCGCCGTTTAAAGTGAGTGTAGTGCCCACGCCAATATTTAATTTTCCGCCCACCATGTTTAGCAGAGAAATACTTTGGTTGGTTTGCGCGTTAAAAACAGCACCCAATTCTATTTGTAAAATACTGCCTGTAACAAAATGAATAGCGTTACCCGCAGTGGCGGTAAGCGTCCCCCCATTCTGTATTTCTAGGCTCGAACCTAAAGACCCAAATGTTAACGGACTTGCAGTAGTTAATGTATGGGCATTTTGTATGATGTATCTGGTAGGTATAATTAAATCTACCGGAGGCACACCTGTGCCATTGGCCTCGCTGTTCCAATTAAGTAAAGTGGCAGGGTTACCAGAAGCTTGAGAATAATAAATTTTAACATCATCATTGCGCAAAATTGAAACCGTGTTACTGCTAGCATTGGCAATGGCAATATCTGGTTTTTCATCGCCATCTAAATCGCAAATGGCTACAGATTGTGCACCAGAGCCTGTGGCAAAATCTACTTTAGAAGCAAAAGAAATATCACCAATCAAAGAAGTATTTCTAATAAGTGAAACCGTATTTGCTGTTTGGTTAGCCAATGCTAAATCGGCCTTCCCATCCCCATTAATATCGCCTATAGCAATAGAAATAGGTGTTGCACCGGTAGCAAAATCTACTTTAGCTGCCATGGCTATAAAGCCCAAATACGACGTATTTCTAAACACAGAAACGGTATTGCTGCTAAAGTTAGCAACTGTTAAATCTAATAGGGTATCTCCATCTATATCGGCTAGGTGCACAAAATAAGGCGATACGCCTGTGGCAAAATCTAGCCTGCTAGCCAAACTTATAGCACCCAAACTAGCGGTATTTAAAAACACCGAAACCGTATTACTTCCGCTGTTTGCTGTAACTATATCTACTTTGCCATCGCCGTCTATATCACCTACACTTACAGATTGCGGTGCTGTACCCGTTACATAATCTAATTTTGTTCTAAAAGATATATTGCCTACTACCGAGTTATTCTGAAAAATAGAAATATTATTTGCAGAAGTATTGGCCACAATTAAATCGCTTTTTCCATCCCCATCTAAATCGGCCATAGATACCGCATTGGCGTTGGCATTGGTGGCAAAATCTACTTTGGCTGCCATACTTAAGGTGGCACTACTAGAGGTATTGCGCAATACCGAAATGATACTTCCATAACAAGCCACAGCTATGTCGGGCTTTCCATCGCCATCTATATCGCCAATGCTAATTCCACGCGCTGCGCCAGCCACGGCAAAATCTACTTTGGCGGCAAAACTACCCGCATTAATACTGCCACTTGTAGCGGTATTTATAAAAACAGAAACCGTACTATTTCCCGCATTGGCAACGGCTAAATCTGCCTTGCCATCGCCATTTAAATCACCTATGGCTACGCAGTTTGGTTCAGACCCAATACCTGTTGAAAAATCTTGTTTGGCTAAAAAATCATAAGGCGATATGCCCACTTTAGCCGGACTATAAATTGGGGTAAAACTTTGCAAGCTGGCAGCCATTAAATTGGAGGCCGTATTTAACTCAGTAATAAATCCATATTTAGCCCCAATGGGCACGGTAACCGTTAAACTGTTGGCCGTGGCAGCCGTAACCGTGGCTTGGGTCGAACCAAAATATACAATATTACTAGCAGCCAAAGGATTAAAATTATAGCCTGTAAGGGTTATGCTTGAACCTACCACCGCACGCGAGGGAGCAATAGCTGTTATTACTGGAATATTAGGCATATAAGCATTCAAGTTAGCAACTGTTAGCGCCCCCGCTGTGGTTAAAGCTCGGCCATCTAATATGGTGTTTGAACCAAACTCTATGGCGCCATTATTAGCCACCATGGTTCCCCTAAAAACAGAATTGATAATGATGTTTGTAGCGCCATTTACCAGCCAAAATACGTTTTTAGATTGGGTACCATTTATAAGCAAAACATTGGCATTTGTGCTTGTGCTTAATGCGCCAAAAATCTTGATAATAAATACCGCATTGGCATTGCCTTGTGCATTTAAATAGAGGGTATCTGTAAGCGTAGTGGCTGCATTGAGCAAATAAGTATGTGGGGTAAGCACCAAATTATTGCCAAACTGCGCGGGGTAAAGTAATTCTATATCGGCAGTTAAGCCATTTAAATAACTATATACTAAGGCCAAATCTGTGGCGCAGGTATTGGTAGAGCCATCGGGCGTAGTATGAATGGTACCGTTAACATGGAGCGGATTAAAACCGGTGGTAGGGGCGCTGTTGCTCCCAATATCTCCATTGGCGTAGGTATTACCCGTATTGGTAACCGCACCTATGCTAGAAAATAAAACATAGTTAGCTGTAGTACCTAAAGTGGGTGTGGCTGGTCCGGTTAAATAAGGACTACCGCATCCAAGGGGCGTAAATGCCATTATATTATTTACATCAATAGCGCCTGATGTAGTATAGGCTCTTCCTTCTAAAGTATCGCCTGCACTAAAGTTTATGGCAGCACCATTTACTATTATATTGCCACACATTTTAACGCCCGTTGCAAAACTGGTTAAACCTTCTGTTTTCCAAAATACATTGCAGGCCAATGCCCCATTTATTAACCTTACTTTGGCATTTACTAAGGCAGAGAAGGTGCCTTCTATTTTAAAAATAAATACTGCATTGGCATTGCCTTGTGCGTTTAAAGTAAGGGTATTGTTTAAGGTGGTAGCACCTATGGTAGCGTAAACACCCGCTAGCAAAGTATCGCCGCCAAGGCTAGTGCTTAGCGTACTTGTAGTAGTAGCACTTACCAATTGGTTGTATGTTAAAACTACATCAGTAGAGCAAGCTGCTGTGGCTGCATTTTGCGTTTCCATTTTTCCGTTTACGTTGCCAAAGCCTGTGCTAGCACCCACATTGGAGCCCACCTTGCCCGTAACCTGCGAGATACCTGTATTGGTAATAGCGCCCACCGAAGTAAATAATACAAAGTCTGCCGCACTCCCCAAAGTAGGTGTTTGCGCCAATCCTGACCTAGCAAAAAATACTAGCAGAGCTACTAGTAAAAGTACCTGGCTCTTTGTTACAAAAGTTGTCGTTAATTTCATGGTGTAAAGGTGAGGCTATAATAAACGTCAATCCTTACACTATTAAATTTTAGAGTTGTAAGATTCACACTATGGGTAATATGGGGAGAAAATCTTGGTAATCTTGTAATCTAGTAATCGTGTTCAGACAATTGAGTTTGCTTTTGCCTCCTCAACATTGTTTATGAATGTTGAACATCGAATGTTGAATGTTGAATTTCGAAGGAGCAAAAAGCCAGCTGCCAGAAGCAAGGGGCCAGAATTAAAAAAATGTCGAACACCGAACACTGAATGTTGAATTTCGAAGGAGATTTGATTAGGGCTTAATAATTCTACTTTTGAGTTCAACTAATTTCGGGGGTTAGGATAAACTCTTGCTTATCCTCCATATTAATTGACTTCTAATTTACAAACTTGTACCTTTTCTTCTGGATAATTTGATGAAACGAACACTGCCCTTTGTTTGATGCAACTTGTATCAGAAATAATTACTTTAAGCATTTTTCACATCGCTCGATAACTCATCCGCTGGAAAATTAAAAATTGAAACATTGTATTGGCTTAATAATTCTGCAAATGTTCTTTTTGTTAACCCAGCAAGTTCTGCAGCTTGTCCAAGCGACAATTTACCATCTTCATAAAGTTTTGAAGCCAATAACAACTCCAACTCACGATTGCTAATATCTAAATTATCTGGGATATTTACCTGTAATGTTTTCATAATTCAAATATGACATTTTTTCTTACTAACTAAAAAACAGAGAACTCTTAAGAATTTTGCATTGCAATTTGCCTCACTGTGCAAAAATATCTGAACACGATTACGAGATTCAACTGATTGCATTTATACAAATTATAGGCAACATTAGCAATATTCTGATAATCGCCCAAAAAGTAGCTAAGCGTAAAGGCATAAACATCCTCGCAAAATGCGCCATTTTTAATAAAATCGCCCATAAAGAAGAAGTAAAGCTAGCGGTGAAGCAGTGGAAAATTCTAGCTAATGAAATTGGAATTTCAAAATTGGAACAAGAAATAATGAGCGTAGCATTCAAAAGCTAAATTGGGTTCTTGAATAGTCAAAGGAGAAAGCGATGCCCTAAACTTGTCGAAGGAAAAAAAGCTCTTGGCAGTTTGTTTCCAAATAATATTTTACTAAAATGTATTTTTGTTCATTACAAAAATACATATTTGCATATTAATAAAATGTAAAAGCTATGGTTTTAAAGTCTGATTTAGAAATAGCCTACAAGCAACAACAACTTTTGCTTGAGGAGAAACCTAATGGAGAATGGAGAGAGAAAATAGCTCAAGTGTCTTTGAGTAAAGAATTTGTGCTTATCATTACTGGAATAAGGCGTTGTGGTAAAAGCACCCTCATGCAACAATTGATTAATAAATTAAAGAGTTCTGTAGCATTTTTTAATTTTGAAGACCCACGAATATTTGGTTTTGAAACCAATGACTTTGTAAAATTGGATGAAGTGATTGGTGCAAACACCTTGTATTATTTCTTTGATGAGGTACAAAATGTAGACAATTGGGAAATATTTATTAGAAATCTTCACGATAAGCAAAAAGTGATTTGTATTACCGGTTCAAATGCATCTTTGTTAAGCAGAGAGTTGGGTACCAAACTTACAGGTAGAAATATTCAAATAGAGTTGCTTCCTTTTTCGTTTAAAGAATACCTATCATTCAAAAAAATAAAGGCTAAAGCAGCAACATTTGAGAACTATTTAGTGGAAGGAGGATTTCCAGATTATCTTAAAACCGCAAATAAAGAGATTTTACAGCAACTGTTTAAAGACATTGTTTACCGAGACATTATTGTAAGGCATTCGGTGAGGAATGATAAAGTGTTAATTAGCATCGCTTTGTATTTAATAAGTAATGTTGGAAAAGAATTTTCATATACGAAAATCAAAAACACTTTTGGTGTAGGATCAGTGAATACAGTAATGGATTATATCAGTTGGTTTGAAGACAGTTATTTACTTTTTACTGTTCCCAAATTTAGCTGGTCCTTAAAAAGTGTAGCCATTAACCCAAAGAAAGTTTATGTAATAGATACCGGTTTTGGAGATGCCAATTCATTAGGCTTTTCAAATGATACAGGTCGATT
>JAUYMZ010000394.1 GCA_030699355.1 Bacteroidota bacterium
TATCGACACCTGTTAAGCCACTTATTGTTAATTCTTTGGCGGTAATGTTTCCACTTAAGGTTGGTTGAGCTACGGTGTAGTTGGCACTTGGAGCAGTAAAGCCTGTTGTATTAATTGTTATGCCATTGGCTACAGCGGCACTTGCAAAAGTGTATGTTGGGGTTCCTGTAACGCCAAATACTTCTCCTATTCCTAAACCTACATATGCGGGTGTTCCGCTTGCTGTTGCATTGGTTAAGCCATTATATACTTTATTATCTCCTGTTAAGCCACTTATTGTTAATTCTTTTGTTGTAATAGTTACCGATACTTCCGTGCGAGAAGCACTTAAACAACCTGTTGAGGTATTGCGTGCTTCTGCAAAAGCACTGTTTGAACCAACTATTGTTCTTGAAGGAGCACTTGTGGCAGACCCAGCAATGGCTGCATCATACCAATCAATATCCACATTTAAAACGGATGTGGTTGAACCCGTATGAATTGTATTGTCGTATACAACATTTACATTACTTGCAACTGGCGCATCAGGTTTTGCGTTTACAACTAGTGCAACCGAAGACTCCCCAGAAATTATAAAGGTATGGCTTCCACTTGCAAATCCTGAGGTATTAAATACAGTACTTACGCCATTACCACTTGCAATGATTATTGTTGCTACTACATTTCCATTCCAAGTTACATCATAAGTTCCATCAACAATAGCTCCTAAACCGGCCACTGTAACTTCGCCTGAATTTGAAGCTCCCTCACAAATTGGAGTCGAATGGTTAAATGTAACTTGAGCAAAATTCATAAAGGGCAATAGGAAGAATAATGCTACCAAAACTAAATGTTTCGCTTTGTCTAAATTGGGGAAAATTGTTTTCATATAATAAAATTTACTTGAGTATGGCTTAATTTTCATGTTGTAATAACTTTTTAAATTTAAATTTACTCTTTCAAAGACATTAAACTAAATGACTACTGTAAATAAAATTGATTTAAACAACAGCTAAACATGATAAACGGCTGTTTTGAATGTCGCACAAAACAACCCAATATGGGAAAAAACTAAGTGCTGTACCAAAATGAAACAACCTACTAAACAAGGATTTAAAAAAACACGATTAATTAAAACGTAAATAACTATACAATTCAATCAGTTTTTTTTCTTCCATATTCCAATTAAAATGTTGCCTTGCCGCTGAAATAGCATTTTGAGATTTTCGAAGCAAAATTTCCTCACTTCCCAATAATATTTCGAGGGAATGTGCAATGGCATTCGCATCATTTACATCCACCGACTCTCCCATATCAAATTGTTGGTTCAAGCCGCTATAAAAACTTTGATTACATAAAATATAAGGTAAGCCAATAGCCAAGTATTCAAATAATTTTCTTTCATGCGAAACCAGCATAGATTCTGGCTGATTTTTGATACACAAGCCCACTTTACATTGCCTAGAAATCTGATAGGCTTCTGGCGTTTCTAAAAATCCGTAATAGGTAATTTGGTCTTTTAATTGTTCCCAAAAATGTAATTCATGGAGATTAGTAGAAATACCTGCTCCAAAGTAACCGATAAGGTGCAAATGGCATTTTATTCCCTTTTTATTGAGCAAAACCATCGCATCTAAAAACGGATTTATATTGTAATACATGTCTTTTATCATGCCAACATAAAACAAGTTATTACCCAACAATTTAGATCTATCCTCAATCAAATAAGGTTTAAAATCGTCTGCATTGGCAAAATTTTGAATAATTGTTGCCTGGTTTTCGTCGACAAAAAACTTAGGTAAAAATTTTGGATCAGCCACAACCACAATATAATGCAAAAATTTAGACCCGATCCAAAGCAAAGCATTATAACCCTTGGCAAGCAATTTTCTTTTATTCGGTTTGATCCAAGGCTTCAGCAAGATATCATCGTGGGTATTTTCGTGGATATCATAAATTACTTGTTTCCCTAAAACGCTTAATAAGATTCCAAACGGAATCATTTCTGCGTCATGTATGTGGTAAATATGTGCTTCTTGTTTTACGGCGAGGATAAAAACCTTGAAAACCGTTTTAAAGAAACGTTCAATAAAATTTTTTGGTTTTGGGATGGATATAACGCGCACGTCATCCTTCACAAAATTACCCTCATTGCCAATGGCAATGAGGGTAACATCAAACTTTTTAGCAAGAGAAACACATTCGCGGTAAAAAACCCGAGTATCCCAAACGTGGTGAACCGATGAAAAATGGCAAACCCGCAAGGCTTAATCTTTCAAAACCGCGCGAGAAATAACTAGCTTTTGAATTTCACTTGTTCCCTCACCTATGGTACATAATTTAGAATCGCGGTAGAATTTCTCCACTGGAAAATCTTTGGTATATCCGTAACCACCAAATATTTGAACGGCTTCTGTAGAGGCCCAAACTGCCACTTCACTGGCGTAATATTTTGCCATGGCACCCTCTTTATTTACGCTCATATTTTTATTCTTTCTATCGGCTGCTTGAAAAATCAACAATTCAGCTGCTTCAATGCGCGTTGCCATATCGGCCAATTT
>JAUYMZ010000401.1 GCA_030699355.1 Bacteroidota bacterium
CATCCTTTTCAGAGGTAATTTCTATGGCATGGGTTAGTTCATCTACCGATAAAATATGCCCTTTTTTGGTTACGCGTTTGTCAATGATAGCGGTGCTTTTTTCTAAAACATACACCAAAGGTTGAAAAACTTTATAGGTATATAAAAGCGGTACCGCAACATTTCTAGCTATTTTCACATTGTTTTGGGTGGCATAAACCTTCGGAATTACCTCTCCAAACAAAACAATAATAAACGTAACAATAACCACCTCAATAATAAACCCAACGAGCGGATAGGATTCAAAATTAAAAACGATGGCAAACAACAAAGTGGAAAGTAATACAATGGCAATGTTTACAAACGTATTGGCAATTAAAATAGTAGCCAATAGTTTTTTAGGATATCGCATTAAAAAATGCACCGCATTTGCCCTGCTACTTTGATTCTCAACCAAAATTTCTAGTTGTAATTTTGTAAGTGAAAACAAGGCATTCTCGGAACCAGAAAAGGCTGCCGAAAGGAAAATTAATAATATTAAACAAATAAGGTAAAACAGTATGCCAATTGAATCTGCAGAGCTTATTTCTGGGTTAAACAGCTGCAATAATACTGTACTGGGAGGAGGTTCATCCATTGTTTATTTTAATATGGTTAAGTGGCAAAAGTAATTAAAATCAGGCACAAATGAAATTATCCTTCCATGAATTTGTCCACTTTTAAACAATCTACTCCCACAAAGAAGTTTTATTCAGGTATTTTTTGAACACCCAAGAGTTGCACTTGCAGCGCTTTAATTTTCTTTCTTTGGTGCTCAATGCCTGATTTATCGCGGTAATTTTCGGTTTTAATTTTGCCTTCTACAAATACTTGGGTGCCCTTCACAAACTTCCCTTTTAAATGCAATTGGTCGAGCATTCTGGCTAAATTATCCCATACTTCAACCTGATGCCATTCTGTTTCAACACGTTTTTCGCCTCCTTTATCTACAAATTGTTCGTGGGTGGCCATCGAAAATTCTGCCACTACCCTATTGTTTTCGAGGTATTTTATTTTGGGGTCCTGACCCAAATTTCCGATTAACATTACTTTATTCAACGACATAGTTATAAATAGAAAACAAAGGTAGTTTACAAAAGGTGAATTGGTTCAGCCTGATTTTTTTGCAAGTACAAATCTAGCAGCCTTGAAACGCCTAATTTTGATAATTCGGAAGGATTCAACCAGGTTTCATTAAATTGAAGATGTGGAATTTGTGTTAGATTTACCCGATAAAACTGCGCATATATATGTTGATGGGTAAGAATATGCTTTTTCTCAAAAATTAAATCCAGAGTTTGTTTAGGTTCAAGCCAATTTTTATTTAAAGCTTGGCTGAACCAATCCTTTTTTTGGAGCGGTTCATCTGATTCGAGATAAGGCAAATCGTATAAAGCATGCCAAATTCCGCCGGGCGGACGTTTAAATACGGCAATTTTGCCATTATAATTAAAATGGAAGTAAGCGATATACCTTTTTTTGGTTTGAACCTTTTTACTTTTAACTGGAAACTGATTTGGATTACCTTGAACAAAAGCCAGGCAATTGGTTTGAAGCGGACAAATTGCACAGGAAGGATTTTGGGGTGTGCAGATGAGGGCACCTAATTCCATGATGGCCTGATTGTGCAATGCAGGATTTGATTTATTTAAAAAATCGTTGGCTAGGGCGCTAAATAATTTTTTGCCAGAAACAGAATCAATGGAATCTGAGATGGCAAAAAAACGAGAAAGCACCCTAAATACGTTTCCATCTAAAACGGCTACTGCTTCATTAAATGCAAAACTGGCAATGGCGGCGGCGGTGTACGGACCAATACCTTTGAGTTTTATTAGTTCTGCATACGAATTTGGAAATTGCCCTTGTAAGTGCTCAACAATAAACTGAGCTGTTTTTAGCATGTTTCTGCCCCTACTATAATAACCCAAACCCTGCCAAAGTTTTAAAACTTCATCTTCGGGGGCGCGGGCAAGCGATTCAATTTGTGGATATTTTTGTGCAAATTTCAAAAAATAGGGCAATCCTTGAGCCACACGAGTTTGTTGCAAAATAATTTCTGAAAGCCATATTAAATAGGGGTTTTGGGTGTTTCGCCAAGGCAAATCACGTTTGTTTAAGAGGTACCATTGAAGAAGACTTTGTTGGTTATTCATAAAGGGCTCGCAAGAAAAATGAAATATTTTATAAAAAAAAAACCTTTTTACAGTTCTAATGCATACATTTGCAACCCCTTACAAGTGAGATGGGGAAAGAAAAAAAATACAATATTCAATCATATAATACAGATTAACAATGA
>JAUYMZ010000428.1 GCA_030699355.1 Bacteroidota bacterium
AGAAAATAGTATGGTACTTAATACCAAATACCAATTCTGCGGATTTGCTTGTAACATATTTATTTCCATTAATGAACCTCCTTTTTAGCTAAAACAACTGCCCCAATCATGGCGGCAATAAACAATACCGATGTCATTTCAAATGGCAACAAAAACTCGGTAAACAAAACCATACCTACATTTTGAACAAAGCCAGATTCTGTGTATGCCGGCGATGCGTATTCCCCTAATTGGGTTGAACGCATACTAGCTAATAATACCAACAACATTAATCCGCCACTTACCATGGCAGCTAATTTATACAACAAAGGCTTGTGAGGTTCGGTAGCCTTATTTAAATTAAGCAACATTACCGTAAACAACATTAAAACCATGATGGCTCCAGCATATACAATAATATGAACGATGGCCAAAAATTGCGCGTTTAGCATAATATAGTGTCCGGCAATTGAAAAGAAACACACAATTAACCAAATCACACTATAAATAGGATTCTTAGAAAACACCACAAACAGGGCACTCATTATAGAGAGCGCTGCAAGTATAAAAAATATTAACTGACTACTCATTACAGGGTTATTATCATTAGGTTTATGCCGAAGCTTATATTGAATATTCTTTTTTTCTCTTACTTACGTCCACTCTATCGTCGATTTTTTCAACCAACATATCTTTACCAAACACAAACTCACCGCGAGTATATTCTGATGGAACAATTCTATCGGTAAGGTAGATGGCGTCTTTCGGACAAGCTTCTTCGCACAAACCGCAATAGATACAACGCAGCATATTTATTTCATATTTGGCTGCATATTTTTCTTCGCGGTACAAGTGTTCCTCCCCTTTTTTGCGCTCGGCTGCATCCATCGTAATGGCTTCGGCCGGACAAGACACAGCGCACAAACCGCAGGCCGTGCAATTTTCCCTGCCTTGCTCATCGCGCTTTAGCACATGCATACCTCTGTAAACAGAAGCAAACTCCTTTTTAACCTCTGGGTATTTAAGCGTTGCTTTCTTTCTAAAAAGGTGCTTAATAGTAATTTGTAAGCCAGAAAAAATGGCAGGTAAGTATAACTTTTCTACCCAGGTCATTTCTGGTTGGGTAACTACTTTTGATCTATTTGTTAATTGCATAAAACGTTTGGTTCAGGATTAATTAATTTCCAAAAAGCGTAATCGCGGCTGCGGTTAGTAAAACATTTACAATGGCAATAGGCATTAATATCTGCCAACCTAATCGCATCAATTGGTCGTAACGGAACCTCGGGATGGTCCAACGAACCCACATGAACAAGAATATGAAGAAAAATATTTTGCCAAACATTACCAATACACTAATGATACTAACCATATTATGCGGCAAAATGGTGCCCAAATAATCTATCCCAGGAAAATTATAACCACCAAAAAATAAGCAGGCAATTATAGCAGAAGAAATAAACATATTGATATATTCTCCAAATAAATACAACCCCAATTTCATGGAAGAATATTCGGTATGGAAACCACCAATTAATTCTGATTCAGATTCAGGTAAATCAAACGGTGTTCTGTTGGCTTCGGCAAAGGCACATATTAAAAATATTAAGAAAGCAACCGGTTGGTAAAACACATTCCAGTTCATACCAGAAACATTAATAAAGCCATAAAGCTTGCCTGTTCCTTGTGCCTCCACAATATTATTTATACTCAATGAACCATTGGTCATTAATAAAATAGCCACCACGCTCATACCCATTGCTAATTCGTAACTAATCATTTGGCTACTGGCACGAATGGCGCCCAATAAAGCATATTTATTATTAGAAGCCCAGCCTCCAATCATAATGCCATAAACACCCAAAGAAACAACTCCTAACACATATAATATACCGATGTTTATATCGGCAACTTGCAAGGCATAGGTTTCTCCGCCAAACTCAAGCGGCATTCCCCACGGAATAACTGCCGAAACCATGAGGGTGGTTACCATAAATACACTTGGTCCTAAAATAAACAAGAATTTATCCGACATGGTAGGGATAATTTCCTCTTTTAAGAACATCTTCACACCGTCTGCAATAGGTTGCAACAAACCAAACGGACCCGCTCTATCTGGCCCAATTCTATCTTGTAAAAAAGCGGCAACCTTTCTTTCGGCATAGGTGCTATAAGCCGCAATTCCTAAGCTAATTAAAAACAACAAAACAACCAATATGGCCTTAAATAAAATTATGCTCATGCTTGCTCTCCTTCTTGTAAAGATAAAGGTTTAACCTCATTTAACTTAAACTCCGTTGGCTGCTTAAAAACCTCGTAATGATTGGCCGAAATAACCGAGTGCCTGCTCACGGCAGTTGGACCTTCAATGGTCCAATCGGCAGTATTTTTCTTGTCGAACCTACACGTATTACAGATAAACTCTTCTACCTCTCCCCACTGGTCTTTTCTGCCTGTTACACGCAAAACTTCCTCTCCTTTGTACCATAAATTTACTTTACCACTGCATTTCTCACAATTTCTGTGCGCATTTACAGGCTTTGTAAACCAAACCCTGCTTTTAAACCTAAATGTTTTATCGGTAAGGGCACCAACCGGACAAACATCAATAACATTTCCAGAGAAATCATTATCGATAGCTTGTTCCACATAAGTAGAAATTTCAGAATGGTCGCCACGATTTATCACACCATGTACCCTGCCATCCGTAATTTGATTGGCCACTTTTACACAGCGGTAGCAGAGGATGCAACGTGTCATGTGTAATTGGATTTTTTCTCCAATATCTATTTTTTCAAAAGTTCTACGTTCAAAATCTGTACGGGTTTTGCTTGAACCATGCTCATAGGAAAGGTCTTGCAAATGGCATTCTCCCGCTTGGTCGCAGATAGGGCAATCGAGCGGATGGTTCAGCAATAAAAACTCAACCACACCCTTTCTAGCCTCGGTTACCTTGGTAGAAGTAACATTACCTACTTCCATTCCATCCATTACATTGGTTCGGCAAGAAGCCACCAATTTTGGCATGGGGCGAGGGTCTCTTTCAGAGCCTTTGGTTACCTCAACCAAGCAGGTACGGCAATACCCACCGCTGGTTTTAAGTTTGCTATAATAGCACATGGTTGGCGGCGCCACTTCTGGCCCAATCATTCTTGCTGCCTGCAAGATGGTAGTTCCATCTGGAACCTCAATTGTTCTACCGTCTATTGTTACTTTTGCCATTTACAATTTTATTTAATCCACTCTCTAAAATCAAGATTGATAGTAGGAATGTTTAATTATCATTTATTTTTTTTATTTCACTTTCAATATCAAGAATTAAATTGTCCAAATGAAGGTAAACAATACCCCAAATAATTTCATAATTTGTATTTCCATAATCATGTATTATTCGATTTCTTAGTCCAATTATCTTTTCTTTATTTCTAATTTCTAAAACATAATTTTCAGCTTTAATTTTATTCAAAGCCTCTGCAACAATTTCTATTTCCCGCTCAACTGCCCTATAAACCAATCTATTTCCCATAAATTGCACAAATGAAGTTATTCCTTCAGTATGTGATTGTATGGCTTTTGAAGCATCCAACATATCTTCTAAATATGCCAATACTTTAAGCAGCATAGACTAACTCCTTTGTTTCTTCAATATTTTCTCTTAAATATTTGTTTCTGATTGTGCTGTTAATCATCAAATCTACACGCCTCCCAAACATTTTCTCTAATGATTCAACACAATCAAAATAAAAATCAAAATATTTTTCAACAGGTAAGCTTTCTTCAAATCTTACAATCAAATCTACATCACTATCTGGTCTGAACCTATTTTCATCTAATACTGAACCAAAGGCATACAATTCCTTTACCTGATGTTTTCTACAGATTTCAGAAATAGCGTCGATATGTTGTTCTATTAGGTTCAAACCGAAATAATTTATACAGCCATGCGTGTAACCTTGTTAATTGCTTTGGGATTTTTCACATACTCCTCAAACTCACCTCTAAAATGTCTGATGGCACTTGCCACCGGCCAAGCAGCGGCATCGCCCAACGGACAAATGGTATTGCCTTCAATTTTTGCCTGAATCTCCCACAACAAGTCGATGTCTTCAAGCGTGGCATGACCATCAATCATTTTATGCAAAATTTTCTCCATCCAAGCGGTTCCCTCGCGGCATGGCGAACATTGTCCGCAACTCTCGTGGTGGTAAAAACGAGCAAAAGTAAACAAGTTTTCTACGATGCTTGTGTCTTCATCCATCACAATAAATCCGCCTGAACCCAACATGGTTCCACCGCCAAAGCCCCCATCTGCCAAACTCTCGTACGACATTAAGCGTTTTTCGCCATTGGCTAAATTCAATATTTTATCGGCAGGTAAAATAGGCACAGAGGAACCTCCAGCCACTACAGCTTTTAGTTTTTTGCCATTCGAAATTCCGCCACAATACTCTTCACTGTAAATAAAATCTTCTACTGTAATACCCATTTCAATTTCGTACACACCTGGTTTATTGATATGTCCGGAAGCCGAAATAAGTTTGGTACCGGCAGATTTTCCAATACCAACATTGGCATAAGCATCGCCACCTTCATTCACAATAAAAGGCACAGCGGCTAAGGTTTCTACGTTGTTCACTACGGTTGGACAACCATATAAACCTGCTATAGCCGGAAACGGCGGCTTAATTCTTGGGTTACCCCTTTTCCCTTCTAAACTTTCTAATAAGGCAGTTTCTTCACCGCAGATATAAGCACCTGCACCCACTTGCACATATAAATCCAAGTTATAGCCTGAACCTAATATATTTTTTCCTAACCATCCATTGGCATAAGCTTCTTCGATGGCTTTTTCTAAGATATTTACAATGTAAAAATACTCCCCTCTAATGTAAATATATGCTGTATTAACACCTAGCGCAAAGCTAGAAGTAATCATACCTTCTACTAAAATATGAGGTATGCGCGACATAAGGTATCTATCTTTAAAAGTACCCGGCTCGCTTTCATCTGCATTACAAACTATATAACGAGGAACGCCCTCTGGCTTTGCCAAAAAGCTCCACTTCATTCCGGTTGGGAAACCCGCGCCACCTCTTCCGCGTAGGCCCGACTTTTTAACCTCTTCCACCACTGCTTCTGGCGACATGGTTTTGATGGCTTTCTCTACAGAATTATAACCTCCCTGTTTCCTATACACTTCGTAACCTTGAATGCCAGGTACGTGATCGTGTGCTAATAATATTTTTCTACCCATGCTATTAATATTTATCAACCACTACATTATCTAAATACGTTTTGCGCTTGCCTTCTTGTTTGCAAGAATCGATGATGGCATCTACTTTATCGTGCGTTAAATTTTCATGAAACTGAGCGCCAATCATCATCATTGGAGCAGTTCCACAACTACCCAAACACTCTACTGCCTTTAAAGTAAACATACCATCTGCGGTAGTTTCACCTTCTTTAATACCCAATTTCTTCTCGATGTGTGCTATCACCTCATTGGCGCCACGCAACCAACAACTGCTGGTTCTGCAAACTTCAATCATGCATTTGCCAAAAGGTTGCAAGTTAAACATCGAATAAAACGATGCCACTTCATAGGCTTCAATATTTTGTATGTTGAGTAAGGAAGCCACATAATCCATTGCCGCCGGACTTAACCATCCATCAAATTCGGCCTGAGCCAAATGTAACAGAGGAATCAATGCCGACTTATGTTTGCCTTCCGGATAACGTGCCATGATTTTTTTGGCTACCGCTAATGTGTCTTCACTAAATTTAATATCACTCATTTTTTAGTCGTTGGTCTTTGGTCTTTAGTCATTCGTGTAATCCACTATGGTCCATGGTCTATGGACTATGGACATATTAAGCGTCCAATTCTCCGGCAATTACATTTAAACTACTTAAGGTTACAATGGCATCACTTAAAGTGGAGCCTTTAATCATTTCTGGATAACCTTGGTAATAAATAAAACATGGTCTGCGGAAATGTAAACGATAGGCCGCTCTTCCCCCATCACTTACTAAATAATAACCCAATTCTCCGTTACCTCCTTCAACCGCGTGGTAAACCTCTCCTATTGGCACATCCGCTTCACCCATCACAATTTTGAAGTGCCAAATTAAGGCTTCCATATTGTTATAAACCTCTTGTTTTGGAGGCAAATAAAACTCAGGAACCTCAGCAAAGAACTTTCCTTCCGGCAAATTTTCTAATGCAGCAGTTATAATTTTCAAACTCTCCCACATTTCCTGCTGGCGCACCATAAAACGATCATAGGTATCGCCATTAATGCCTACAGGAATTACAAAATCAAAATCTTGGTAACTACTATATGGATTCATAACACGTACATCGTAATCTAAACCCGTGGCACGTAAATTTGGTCCGGTAAAGCCATAATGCAAAGCACGCTCTGTGTTTATGGGTCCGGCACCAATCGTTCTATCCATGAAAATACGATTGCGTTCAAGCAAATTGGTAAACTCACGCAAGGCAGCAGGAAACTCTTTTATAAAAGCACGAATTTTCTGAATACAAACAAGAGAGAAATCACGCTCTAAACCGCCAATTCTGCCGATATTAGTGGTTAATCTTGCTCCACAAATTTCTTCAAAAATATCATAAATATGCTCGCGCCATTGAAACACGTAAGTAAAACCAGTAAGCGCTCCTACATCCACACCAATTACGGAGTTACACACCAAATGGTCTGAAATACGTGCCAATTCCATAATAATTACACGCATATAATCTACACGCTTGGGCGTTTCTACTCCTAATAATTTTTCTACGGTCATATGCCATCCCATATTATTAATAGGAGATGAACAATAATTAAGCCTATCAGTAAGTGGGGTAACTTGGTAAAACGGACGGTGTTCGGCAATTTTCTCAAATGCCCTGTGAATATATCCGCAAGTTTGCTCTGTATCTACAATAATCTCACCATCCATGGTAAGAATATTCTGGAAAATACCGTGTGTTGCCGGGTGTGTTGGACCAAGGTTTAACGTGGTATATTCTGATTGATGATCGTAATTTCCTAACGTATTTTCCATGTAATTACCTTCCAAAATAAGTATCGTCTTTATCAGTTCTTGTTTGGTCTTCGAGCGGGTATTCTTTGCGCATTGGGAAATAGTCCATTTCGTCTACATTTAAAATGCGTTTTAAGTTGGGGTGACCCAAAAACTCGATGCCATAAAAATCAAACGTTTCGCGTTCTTGCCAGTTGGCAGCGCCAAAAATACCGCTAATACTATCTATTTGTGGGTTTTCTGCTGGCATAAAACATTTGATACGCACACGCAAGTTGTTTATGAAACTATGAAAATGGTAAACCACGCCTAGTTCATTCCCTACTTGGTCTGGGAAATGCACGCCACACAAATCGGTTAAAAACTGCATTTTCAATTGCGCATGGTCTTTTAAATATTGCACACAAGGAACAATTTGTTCTTTACGCAATACGATGGTAAGCATACCATAGGGTTCTTCTGCCGAAATAATGGCATCTGAGAATTGCTCTTGCAGTTCCTTGAGCAAATAGGCATTATTTATTTCACTCATTATTGTATTCCGTAACTTGCCATTAATGCTTTATACTCGGCAGAATTTCTGCGGTCTAAAGATTCATTTTTAACCAATTCTTGAATTTTCATAACGCCATCAATAATTTGTTCTGGGCGTGGCGGACAACCCGGTACGTATACATCTACTGGCAATACCTTATCTACACCTTGTAAAACAGAGTAAGTATCAAAGATTCCTCCACTAGAGGCACAAGCGCCCACGGCAATTACCCACCTAGGTTCAGCCATTTGTAAGTATACCTGGCGCAAAACCGGACCCATTTTTTTGGAGATGGTGCCCATTACCATGAGTAAATCTGCTTGGCGCGGCGAAAAAGAGATTCGTTCTGAACCAAACCTGGCCAAGTCGTAATTGGAAGCCATGGTTGCCATAAATTCAATACCACAGCAAGAAGTGGCAAAAGGCAAAGGCCAAATAGAATTGGCTCGAGCCAAACCAACCGCTTTATCTAAACTGGTTGCAAAGAAACCTTGACCTTCTAGGCCTGGAGGTGCTTCTGTTATTTGAATATTCGACATAATTAATATTTTAATTTAAAGGATATTATTCCCATTTCAAGGCACCCTTTTTAAGGATGTACACATAACCCAATAACAATAATCCGGCAAATAATAGCATTTCTACCATGCCCAACATACCCAATTGGCGGAAGTTTACAGCCCAAGGGTACATAAAAACAACCTCCACATCAAACATTACAAACAAAATGGCGGTCATAAAATAACGGATAGAAAATGGCATACGGGCATTGCCCACAGCATCTATACCACACTCAAAATTTTCGAGTTTATCTGTGGTTTTACGTTTGGGACCAGCCCAATGAGAAACCAACATGGAAACCACCACAAATCCAATGGCAACCAAAAATTGCATGAATATGGCGAAATAATCTACGGGTGTTGACATACAAATATATTTTATATAACCTCGCAAAAATAGATTTTTACCCCTATTCTGCACTGATTTTGACAAGAAAATAGTGTAAATTCTTTCAACAATTATAAACCTATGAAATTGAGTTTCTTACACGTTCAAAAAAGGCTCTGGTTGCGGTTTTAAGGTCGATTTTCTCGTTTTCCACACGCTCTAAAATATCGATAGCACCCAAAATATGGGTTAATTGCTCGCCCTCATCGTCGCCACCCACCTCAAAAGGAAGTGGCTGTTCGTTACACAAGAATTCTTCGGCTTGTTTTAATTCGGACAGCGTTTTGCTTTCTGCTAAAGCTTTAATTACAGGTAATTTCATACAATTACGCGTTTAACTGCTCCAACATTTTTACCAAAAATTCTTCTTTAGAAGTGGTTTCGCCCTGAACCAATTGTCCGTTTTTAAACGTAGCGAAATAAGGCAGATTATTTACGTTAGCCACCTTTCTTGCCTCAGGACTTTCCTCTGCATTTACCTCTAAAAATTTGATCTTTTGATAGGTATCTGCATTGCTCAATCTGGTAAATTTAGGCGCAAACAAACGACAACTGCCGCACCAATCAGCATAAAACTTTATTACTACATTTTCATTGCCCGCCAACTCGGCGGCAAAATTTTCATCTGTTATTTTGTGTACCATAATACTTTTGGTAACAAATATAGGGGAGTAAAAGTTTGTTTAAAAGAATTGAAGATGATAAAATTACTTCTCCCCCTTCGCCTCATTCCAAATGGCATCCATTTCTTCGAGGCTCATGTCTTTGAGATTTTTGCCTAGGCTCTTGGCGCGTTCTTCAATGAAGGAGAATCGTTTGATGAATTTTTGATTGGTATACTCCAAGGCATCATCTGGGTTCAAACCAGATTTTCTGGCGAGATTTACCAAAGAAAAAAGTAAGTCGCCAAATTCTTGCTCTGTCTTTTCTTTGTTTTCGGTTTGAGCCAACTCTTCTTTAAACTCTTGCAACTCTTCTTGCACTTTGGCCCATACTTGCTCTCCTGTTTCCCAATCAAATCCCACTTGGGCGGCTTTTTCTTGAATGCGGTATGCCTTTACCAAAGATGGTGCGCCTTTTGATACGCCACTTAATACAGATTTATTGCCTTCTTTAAGCTTAATTTGCTCCCAATTTTCTTTTACTTGCTCTTCGGTATCGGCTTGCACATTGCCATAAATATGCGGGTGTCTTACAATCAACTTTTCGCACAAAGTATGTATCACATGGCTAATATCATACAAACCCATTTCACTGGTTATTCTGGCATAAAAAACGATGTGCAACAACACATCACCCAGCTCTTTTTCTAATTCTTTGAGATCGTTTTTAATTATGGCATCAGCCATTTCATAGGTTTCTTCTATGGTTAAATGCCTGAGACTTTCTAAGGTTTGCTTTTTATCCCACGGACATTTTTCGCGCAGCTCATCCATAATATCCAACAAGCGCGAAAAGGCTTGCAGTTTTTCTTCTTTGCTGCTTAAATTATCCATGGTCTAATATAATTAAACCGGTGCGAATTTTTGGTTCAATCCAAGTAGATTTAGGTGGCATAATTAAGTTTTCTTCGGCTACTCGCTTCACCTCCTCCATACTGGTTGGGTATAAAGAAATAGCCACATCGTAATCTCCTTTATCTACTGCCTCTTGCAAATGGCCAATTCCCCTGCCACCATCCATAAAACTTAAGCGTGCGTCTGTTTTGCTATCTGTAATATTGAATATTCTTTTTAAGATAAATTCTTCCACAATGCTCACATCTAAATGCGCTAAAGTTCCCTGCAAAGTTGCTTCCCACTCTGGCTTTAATTGCAATAGAAAAGCCTTGCCTTGAAAATACAAGCCAAACTCTTTTTTATTTAAGGGCTGAACCGGTAAATGTCCGCTAGGGATTTTATGAAAATACTTCTTAATCTCCTCTAAAAAATCGGGACTATTCACAATGGCCTTATCCCTTACCAAACGATGGTATTCGAAAATACTTAACTTGCTAAAAGGAATTAAACATACCGGAAAAAAGTTAAATGTTTCTTCACCTGTATAATTTGGGTTTTCTTGACGCTTCAAATCACAAAAGGCAGCAGAACCTGCAGAGCGGTGGTGACCATCGGCAATATACAAAGTAGGAATGGCTTCAAAACGCGATTCCAACAATTGAATGTCTTTGTCTTCTGTTACCACCCACATATTGTGTTTTACCTGATCTGAACTAATAAAATTATACTCCGGTACATGTTTAATAATGTACTGATTTATGAGCAAATCAATCGATTCATCATCGGGGTAAGTAAGCAAAACAGGATTGCCTAAATTGTTATAGAACTTAATGTGTTCGGCAATTTCATTCTGCTTATCGGTGAGCGTATTTTCATGTTTTAAAATACGGTTCTCCTTGTAATCATCTACACTGGCCATGGCAATAATACCAGCATAGGCTTGGTGACCTTTGATTAAACGATAGATATAAAAACTAGGTTTACTATCTTTAATTAAATGGCCTTGGGCAATTAATTTTTGCAAGAACTCTAATCCAATTGGAAAATGTTTTTCTGGATTTTTCTTTTCCCCCTTAAAATGCAAATGCGGCTTTACCACATGTAAATAAGAAATCGGATTGTGGTCCATTTCAAACCAAGCTTGGTCTTTTGATGCGCCATCAAATGGAGTGGCACTCACCTCTCCTACTTTCTCTTTTGCTGGTCGTAAAGCCGCAAAGGGTTTAACTTTTGCCATTTAATTAGGTTCAGACAGATTAATTACTAAAAAATTCTATTACCTTTTCTGCTAGCTCTAAGCTAATTCTATTTTGAGCCTCTTTGGTACTGCCGCCTACGTGCGGACTTAAAGAAACATGTGGATGTTGCAAAATGGCCATATTCACTGGAGGTTCTTTTTCGAACACGTCTAAACCAGCAAAAGATACTTGTCCGCTTTCTAAAGCAGCCAATAAATCTGACTCGCTGATAACACCGCCACGCGAGCAATTTACCAAACCAACACCTTTTTTCATTTTGGCCATTTTATCGGCATCAATAGGTGCTTTTTCGCCCTCGTTAAAAGGAATATGAAAAGTTATAAAATCACTTTGAGAAATTACCGATTGCTCACTAACCGTATTTATGCTCACCTTTACACGAGAATTGACTCCAAGCATAGGAAGGTTAAGTGCTAAATCTACGGTATCTACGTATGGGTCGAAAGCCAATACCTTCATGCCTAAACCCACGGCAATTTTAGCTACCTCCTGACCAATTCTTCCAAAGCCATAAACACCCATGGTTTTGCCTTGTAATTCTATAGCATTAGAGGCCGTTTTTTTGAGTTCAGCAAAACGCGTATTGCCCTCTGTTGGCATAATTCTGTTGGTATGTTGCAAGAAACGAATGCCCGAAAACAAGTGAGCAAACACCAATTCGGCCACACTTATAGAAGATGAAGCAGGCGTGTTAATTACCTTAATACCCTTTTGTTTGGCATAATCTACATCAATATTATCCATACCCACACCACCGCGGCCAATAAGCTTTAGGTTAGGACAAGCTTCAATTAAATCTTTACGCACTTTGGTAGCAGAACGCACCAAAATAGCATCAAAATTTTTGAGTTCAGTGATTAAATTCTCTTGGGCAATTTTCTCGGTTACCACCTCAAAACCTGCGGCCTCAAGCATGGCTTTTCCGCTGGCATCAATGCCATCGTTGGCTAAAATTCTTGTCATTATTTATTCTAATTATGCGTTTGCTTTTTCAAAATCTTGCATGGCACTTACCAATGCTTGCACACTCTCTAATTCTAGGGCATTGTATAAAGAGGCACGTAAACCACCCACAGAACGGTGACCTTTTAAACCACTTAAGTGGCGAGATTCGCAGAACTTTAAGAAATCTGATTCTAGGTTTTTATCTGTAAGTACAAAATTTACGTTCATTCTGCTTCTATCTTCAGGCACTACAGTACCAACAAAAAGTGGGTTTCTATCGATTTCGGCGTATAATAAATCTGCTTTGGCTTTGTTTCTAACTTCCATAGCCTCTAAGCCAATAGATTTAATCCAACGCAAGGTATGCATACAAACAAAAATAGCAAATACGCTTGGTGTATTATACATGCTACCATTTTCTATATGTATTTTATAATTAAGCATGGTTGGCACTTTTTCGTTGGCTTTTTCTAGCAATGATTTTTTAATGATAACCAAAGTTGTTCCAGCCGGACCCATATTCTTTTGGGCACCTGCATAAATCATATCAAATTGAGAAGCATCAAAAGGTCGGCTAAAAATATCCGAACTCATATCGCAAATTAAAGGTACAGGTGATGTGGGAAATTCGAACATTTCTGTACCATAAATAGTGTTATTGCTGGTGCAATGGTAATACGCGGCATCAGCAGGTATGGTATAATCTTTCGGTATATAATTAAAGTTCTTGTCTTCGCTGCTGGCCAACACATTTACATTTCCGAACATCTTGGCTTCTTTAATGGCTCTACCAGCCCAAACACCGGTGTTCACATAAGCAGCAGTTCGGCCTGAACCTAAAAAGTTCATTGGAATCATATCAAATTGCAAGCTGGCACCGCCTTGCAAAAACACCACTTCATAATCGGCACTTAGGTTTAAAATATCTTTTACCAATTGAACAGCCTCGGCAACCACTGCTTCATATTCTTTGCTGCGGTGCGAAACTTCTATCAAAGATAAATTGGTACCAGAAAAATTCTGAAGGGCCTCAATACTGGCGTCTATGGCTGATTGAGGTAAAATTGCCGGCCCGGCCGAAAAATTGTGTACTTTAGTCATGGTTTATTGCGTTAAAAGCAGTGCGAATTAATAAAACGTTTAGCTAATTTTATCCATTATTTTATTTTATTTTTGCCCATCATGAAAAAACTATCATTATACTGTCCATTCTCATTTTTGGCGCTACCTCTTCTTATGCCCAAAGAAAAATGCAACAATTGGATGAAGACGAAGCCAAAAAGCAGGAACAATTAAAGGCTTACGAAGGAAAGCAGCGTGGTTTTGATAAAGACAAAATGGTTTATGGTGGCAATGTGGGATTGGCCTTTAGCAATGGCGGAACCTTTGTTTTGGCTCAACCCATGGTTGGCTATCGCGTTTGGCCTAAAACCATTTTGGGTACAGGCGGAACCTATATTTATCAAAGTATACCCATTACAGCTAATACTAAAATTAGCACCAATGCTTTTGGACCCATTCTATTTGTTCAACAAGAAATTTTGCCCATTATTTTTGCCCATGCCGAGTGGCAACCCATCAATTACGAGAGATTTAGAACCCTTACAGTAAGCGAAAGAGTTTGGTCGAACCAACTTTTTATAGGCGGCGGATATGGTGGAAGCGGGGCACAAATATTTTTACTATACAATCTATTGTACGACGAACAAACGTCCTTTTATAGAAACAGTCCTTGGTTTGTGCGCGTTGGTTTTATGTTCTAAAATTGGTTCAGGAAGTATTTAAAAACGCTTGGCTTAAAAACCAAAGTAAACACAACTCCATACACAGCGCCATAAAAATGGGCTTCATGGTTAATGTTATCTTGGCTATTTTTACTCGAATATTGCGAATAAACAAGGTAAGCAATACCCGCAATATATCCCGGAATACCAATTAATCCGTACAAATAAATTTTGGCCGTTGGCTGAAATAATATGGAGGCAAAAACTACAGCAGAAACTGCGCCAGAAGCGCCTAAGCCATTATATCCTGGGTTGTTTTTGTGCGCATAATACGTGCTTGCGTTGGCCGCAACTATGCTACTTAAGTACAATAAAATAAACAAGTAATTTCCGACTGAACCAAAGAAATAAGCATAGTATTTTTGCACGGCTGAACCAAAACTAAATAACACAAACATGTTTAGAAGCAGGTGAATCCAATCGCCATGCAAAAATCCCGAACTTAGGAACCGATACCACTCCTTTTTTTGGTTAATGGCATAGGGATTAAATATTAGTTTTTGCATAAAACCGGCATTGTTAAATGCCTGAATGCTTATTATTGCAGTGATAACAACAATGCTCAAAGTTATATCTATATTCATGGTTCAAAGAAACAATAAAACAAACAATAAGCGATGAAACAAATAGGCATCATGAGTGATACGCACAGTTTTTTGAATCCCGCATTGCAAACATTCTTTAAAAATTGCGACGAAATATGGCATGCCGGTGATTGGGGAGATATAAAAGTTTTACAGGAATTAGAAAAATGGAAGCCTATGAGAGGCGTTTATGGAAACATAGATGGGCAAGAAATTCGTCAAATTTTTCCCGAAGTAAATTATTTTCCCATCGAAGATTTGCAAGTTTGTATGCTTCATATTGGCGGTTATCCGCAACATTATGCACCCAATTTTAAAAAAATTATGCACCAAAAACCGATAGATTTAATGGTTTGTGGACATTCTCACATCCTTCGCGTGATGCGCGACACCCAATTTGGGTGGATGCATATTAACCCTGGAGCCTGTGGAAATCATGGTTTTCAGAAAGTTAACACAGCCATTAGGGTAAAAATAGACAAAAAACGCTTATACGACTTAGAGGTATGGGAACAAAAAAGAGGCTAGGTTTACGCAACCTAGATAAATATTGAATTGACTTATATAAATAAATTATTATTTTGCTCACCCAAAAGAAACAAAACTTTGAGGCATCAAATGATGTTTCATGTTTTGGTTCGAACCGAAAAAAATAAACAGAAATAGATATATGAAAAAGTTATTACTAGCTGGAGCCTTTTTAATTGCTACCATGAGCGGATTTGCTCAGGTAAAAAACCACTCTTGTGGCACAGATGAACACTTGCAAATTCAAATGCAATCGCAACCGGAATTAAAACTCGAAAAAGAAAAGTTTGAATCCAACATGCGAGAAGCCATGAAAAATTACAAGCCATCTGATTACAAAACCAAACAGGGCATGCAAAAAAAAGCCGGACCAAAATATATTATTCCGGTTGTGGTGCATGTTTTTCATGCCAATGGAAACGAAAATATCAGTGATGCTCAAATTAATGCTGAAATTGCATTTATGAATAGGGCTTTTAATAATACGGATCCAGATAGCACATTTAGAAGAAAAGGTGAATTTATTACCCCTTCTGGAGATACCAATTATTATGATTTTAAAGATTTAGCCGCAGACTCTGAAATAGAATTTAGATTAGCTAAAAAAGACCCACAGGGTAATTGCACAAACGGAATTGTAAGAATTTATACTCCCTTAACCAACAAAGGAAATGATGAATTAAAAAAGACCAGTGTTTGGGATACAAAAAAGTATTTCAACATGTGGATAGTAAAGTCTATCAATAGAGGAAACACCATTGGTATTGCCGGATATGCTCAGTTTCCTTTTGGACCAGGTGGAGGTGCCTCTACAGATGGAATTATGGTAATGAGTCAATATTTTGGAACCAATGACGAAACAGGAACACATGAAGTTGGTCACTGGTTAGGTTTATACCATCCTTTTCAAATTAGCACTGATAGTTGTGGTTTAGATGGCGATGGAGTGATGGATACTCCTCCTACCTATTTCAACCCTACCACCTCAGAACCATTGCGCAACAGGTGTAATAATAAAAACTTTAATACTTGCTCTACAGAAAAGCCAGACCTTCCAGATATGCAAGAAAATTACATGGATTACTTTACAGGTGCTTGCGCAAGTAACATGTTTACTTTAGAACAAAAAGCCAGAATGCATACTGTATTGAATAATATTCGTATTCCACTTTGGTCGCCGCAAAACCTTGCATTCACTGGGGTAGATGGTTCTGTTACAACACCTTGTCCGCCAGTAGCTGCATTTAACTCGCCAGGTAGAACCATTTGCGCTGGTAATAGAGCTCAGTTTATCGACTTCTCATACGGTGGTACCATTACAACATATGAGTGGACTTTTGAAGGCGGAGAGCCAGCAACTTTCACAGGTAAAACTCCTCCTCAAATTTTATATAATACTCCAGGTCAATATAATGTTACCTTAAAGGTAACAGGTCCTAACGGAACCAGAACAGCCACTTTAGAAAAATATATCAACGTAATTCCTGCTAGCAGTCAGTTACCAGCTGGTTATTACACAGCCGATTGGTGGTACCAAAACAATTATGAGGCGCAAGGTTGGACATTTGAATACGAAAATCCGTTTAACAAATTCAGAAGATTTGGTGTATCATACAATCAAAATGTTTCTATGTTATACCCTAGAGATCCTTTTAACATTAACAAATCTGTAGGTACTTTGAGTTCATTGATATCTCCAGCCTTTGATTTTACCGGACAGTCTGGTGCTTATTTTAGGTTTAATTATGCATTTGCCCAAGGAACCTTAGGTGCAAATCTTGGTGGTGGAAATACTAAAGATGAATTAAAAGTTTATACTTCTGTTGATTGTGGCAGAACTTGGATAAGCAGAGTTACTTATTCTGATGGCGGAACAAACGGAATTTCTACCATTGGAACGGGCGCTGCTGGTACCTTAGCAAATAGCATCGATTTTATTCCTGCAAACCAAAGCAAATGGAAAACGGTTACCCTATCTGGCGGACAAATACCGAATAGTAATAATGTTCGTTTTAAAATTGAGTTTAAATACCAAGGTGGTAACAACTTTTATTTAGACAATGTGCATACCGGTTTAACGACAGGATTGAGTAACGAAAACTTAGCTGAGGCCATTGGATTTAAAGTTCAACCTAATCCATTTAACGTAAATACACAATTGCATTATGATTTAAGAAACGCAGAAGAGGTTAGCATTCGTGTAATGGATATTTTAGGAAAAGACAAAGGAATGGTATTCGAAGGCATGCAACAAGCCGGAACACAAACGGTAGAAATTAGCAAAAACGCCATGCAATTAATTCCTGGAATGTATTTGGTTCAAGTAAAAATTGGACAAAACAGCTTCACACAAAAAATAATTGTAGAATAATTAGACTGATTCTCAATATTAAATCCTCGTAAACGCATGTTTACGGGGATTTTTTATGTTAAGGCATTGTATAAATGAAGCAGAATCCTCCTTATGCAGTGGAGAGTTGGCAGAGTGGTCGAACGCGGCAGTCTTGAACACTGTTGACTGTAACAGGTCCGGGGGTTCGAATCCCTCACTCTCCGCCTTCGCTCACCGAAGTATTTTTTGTAGGTGAGCATGTCCGATAACCAACTATGATTTTTCGTAGTTGGTTATTTTTTTGTCCTAATTTTCGGTGAGCTTCGGCGGAGGAGCTCCGCCTTTTAGGTTCTGCAAAGATTTTTGGAATGATTGGCGCAAAAAAGCCCAGTTCTTACCGCTACGCTCCAAGAACTGGGCTTTAGTTTGATTTTAATTAGGCAAGAAGATTCTACCCCCCATGATTGAAAAATAATTGTGAATTTGTTTGGTGAGCCTAGTTAATTGAAATGCAGGCAATTTACTTTTTGAAATAAATTTTTAAAAAATATAATGCCTAAACAGTTATATTTGGTTTATGAAACAATTACAGAAAAAAACAACTAAAACAGAAACAATTGACCTTTTTACACAGGTGGAAATCTCTGAGAGTTTGATTAATGCCCCAGAAGTTAGATTGCCCGAATTAAGATTTAACATCACTGAGCAATTGAGTCTCGCATTTCAAAATAGGGACAAACTTGCTCTTGAATTTTTGATTTCAGATAGTATGAAATCAGATGACTTGAAGGACAAACATGTTTTTATCAAAAATTATTTGGCATACTGTAAAACCTTAGAGCGCAAACATGGAAAAATAATTGTTCAAACATTAAATGGTGTATTCCTACATTCAATACAAGCTCGACAAGCGAGGCCTTGAACAATTGCGCAGGCCTGCTCGCAGTTGGGCTGAACGCAACACGGGCGTTGACTGCGATTGTATGAGCATTTTTCAGTCACATTATTTTTAAAAATTGTGACATAAAGCCGCTATATATTGTCACAATTATTTCTATATTTGTGACATGAAAGAATCGGTGAAACATATTATTGAACTGAAAATCAATAGATTTAAGCCTGGACAAGTCTTTTTGCCTTCCGATTTTAAGGAACTAGGCACTTCTACCGCTATAAGAAAAGCACTTTCTAGGCTTGTCGAAACTGGGCAAGTGGAAAGAATGGGACAGGGAATCTATGTAATACCAAAAAATGACAAGGTATTTGGAAAAGTATTGCCATCCATGGAGCAGTTAGCTGAAGCATTGGCAAAAAAGGAACATGTTAAAATAAAACCTTCAGGACAATACGCTTTGAATAAAGTGGGGCTATCTACTCAAGTACCAATGAGGTTGGTATTTCTAACCACTGGAAATTCAAAAAGAATTCAGATTGGTAAAAACGCGATCATATTCAAGTCTACGACCGCCAAAAAACTATCGATGAAAGGAGACATCACGAGTTTGTTGTTTTTAGGATTAGAAGAACTTGATTTACAAAAAATATCACCGACACAAATGAATAGAATAATGGAGCTTTTGAAACTAGAGAGCCATGAAAATTTAAAGTATAATTTGCGATTGGCTCCATCAAAAGTGAGCGATTTTATTGTCAAAAATCTTTTAAACCCTGTACTATGATTGGTTGGTTAAAAAACTTAAATGATGCTTCAAGATTGATATCAATAAATGAAGCTTCAAGAATTTCAGGTATTTTCGCAGTTGATTATTTTTTTGTCCTAATCTTCGGTGAGCTTCGGCGGAGGAGCTCCGCCTTTGGAATGCCACAAATAATATTGCCACGGATGCACTAATGTTTTTTGCCTGCGGGTGCATAATTATTGCCACGAATGCACGAATGGGTTGCCAAAGACTCAACACTAATGGCCAGCGACTAACGAGCAAATTGACTATCGCTTTTCACCAAAATGAATTACAGTAGAACCTCAAAACTCGCGCTCAAACCTTTCGCCTGTCATGGATATGTGTGCTTTCAAAACACAATGGGAAGGATGATACCACAAGGTATCATTTCCCCAATGGGTTTTACTTACCATTAAGGAAACATCATTATATTCCTTTCCTTCTATCCATAAATTAACACGTGGTAATTGACTAATTCTAACTCCAGGTGCGCCAACAAAACGATTTCCAAAGGCAGAAAATTCGTACCTAAAAACCACGCCTTCATCTAACTGTCTATAACAATAGTAAAACCCAAGCACACTAAGTTTACTTCTATAATGGTGCCCGTATAATTCTAATCTTGAACTTGTATTGCAAGTAAACTCAACTGTTCCATACCCAATATTCCATGTGGTTTCGCAATCATTCATTTTAGAAAATTCTAGAATTTCTTCGGTATCGAGGTTTTTAAATTTTAGGGTTCCAGGTATTCCACAATATAAATCGTCTCTGATACTGTCTTGAATATAGGTATATTTAACGGCAGGCACGTCTTTACATTCATCTTTTTTAATACATCCTACAAAATGAAAGGATAAACAGATAGCGAAGACCATAATCGAAATAGTGTTGTAATTTTTCATAGCATAAATTTAGTTTGCAAATATTCCAAAAACCACCTAGCCATTAAAAATTGAATTAAGCAAACACCGTTTTATTATTTATTGATTTATACTAAAATTGGTCCTTGATTTGGTTTTTATCCCAGCTTAAAAAAAGATTCATGCATAACAAAAACTATGATATTAAAAATGATTTTTTATCCTTGAATTAAGTTACGTAAGGGAATTGAACTAAAGGCCCCAATTCGAAATAGTGACGAACTCGTGATGTTGACGCCCTAAACGCTATGTTAATTTTTTTTAGAATTAGGCTATAAAGAAATTAGAACCAATCCCCACTCTCTGCCACGAATCTGCACAAAAACTTTTGCCACGAATGCACGAATATCTTTTGGCCTGCGGCGGGTATGTATATTGATACGAACCTATTTTGCCAGCAGCTAGAGGCCAGCAGCTAGAGGCCTTAACTCTTTAATCTCTCCTTGATGGGTGGAGGTATAAGAAACCAAAATTTGAACCAAAGAATCGTAGTAATTTTCGAGGTGCTTAATATTTATTTCTGGATGCTCTTTGTTTGGATTGGTTACCGGAAATTCATTGATGTATTTAGATAATTCTGGATGCTTATCATTAATCAAAAGCGTAATTTTTAAAATGTCTTCGTTTAGTTGTTTTTCTGTTTTCATATAAGTATAATTTAGGTTGTTATCAGGTAGCATATTTTTTATCACAACATTTTATTGCAAGTAAAAAGCAAAAAATTTTAGTTTGATTGGCTAGCTGTAATTAAAAAACCATAGCATTACGCGTTGTTACCACAATTATAATGCTATGGCAACTTAGACCTGTTACATAAAAAAGATAAAAACTTACATAAATAGAGCATTAAGTTAGGTGGGATGAAAGTTGAAAAAAATGGCTTCTGGCTTCTGGCTCTAAGTAAATAGATTTGTGGCAATATAGATACCCGCCGCAGGCAAAATAGATTCGTGCATTCGTGGCAAGAATATTCGTGGCAATAAATTCCTCATTTAGCTTAGTGTTGATTTATATTTTTATTTCGAAACCAAAAGTTAGAAGTATTTGGCGTAGAATGCCAGATACAAACTTGGACAATTGATTTTTTGAATATTATGCAAACACCTTCGTAATAAATTGCAAAATACACTAAATTATTACAAACCATAAATACCCATCAATTATCATGATAGAAAGTATAGCCATAATATTGTACCACATTTTTAATACAACAAATTATGAAAAACTATTTTACAAACAAAGCCATGATTATTTTATGTATGGTATTCATGGTTGCTCAATCCTCTAAGGGACAAAATTTTTATGTTAAGTTTTCTGGTGGTTATGGATTAGGATCTAGTCCAGATGCATTTGGGATGAATAACAGTTCACAAACAGGAAGCTTGGAAACGAACACTAAAGTAAATTTAACACTTGGTACAGGTGTTAATGTTGCTGGTACGCTGGGATACTCATTTAACGAAAATATTGGAACCGAACTAGGGGTTTCGTATTTCATGGGCTCAAGTTCTTCATTTAAAAGCAGCTATTCTGGTTCATTTTCTTCAGAATCCTATTCGGCAGAATTATCTGGAAAAATGTTAATGGTGGTTCCATCATTGGTATTAAGTCATACCTTTAATAGAATTAAACCCTATGCTAAGTTTGGACTAATTGTAGGACTTGGTTCAGCCACAATAAAAAATGATTATGAAGATTTTGACATCTCAAATAATGACAAAGATTATGGAAGCACTACCACAAAATTAAGTGGTGGATTGGCACTTGGATTAAATAGTGCGATTGGTATTTCATATGAAATAAACGATAGAATTTCTTTATTTGGAGAATTGCAGAATGTTAATTTAAACTATTCTCCAAAACAAGGTGAGGTTACAAAAAGCAGCCTAAATGGGGTGGATAATTTATCAACACTAAAACCTAGAGAAATTAAAACAGAATTCACAGATTCGTATACAATAGATAGGTCGCAAAATCCTGATGAAAATGCGCCAAGTAAAGAGATTTCACCAAATCTCCCCTTTAGTAATATTGGCTTTAATATAGGTATAACCATTAACCTTAATTAGGTAAAATAACTATCAAAAACGGGACCCCAAAATAGCTTAGACCAATAAAATTGGCATAACCTATTTTGGGGTCTTGTTTTTTTTGCTCCTAAGCTTATCAGTTGAGTTAAGCAAGTAAATCGGCTAAAAATATACCGATAACTCAATTGCATTACCGTTAACTAATAATCATATATTGGTAAATAGTGCCATAGCTATTTTTGAGTTAGAAATGCTATGAAAATATTTAACTCATTAGGGCTTTATTTGTTTGGTGCTTGCATACTCATTGGCGAGGCAAAAGCGCAGGAAAAAAAGTTTTCTTTGAAAGGAAATACGGGTGTTTATAGCGATTTTTATTCCCTCACAAATAATACAAATGGAAATACTTTGGCAAGAAGACCGCCCCTAAATGGAAGGTTTGTATTTAATGCCACTTTAAGTTTTCATAAATTTTCTTTACCAATTAGTGTACTTATATTTAACAAGCAATTTAGCACCGTTTACCCCACCCTCCCCAACGAAAATTTATGGGAATTTATAAGTAATCCAGGAAACCGTGTGGGCATTGCACCCAAATATAAATGGATAGAACTGCAATTAGGTTCGCATGTTCCAAGGTTTTCAGAATTAAGCATCGGTGATTTACCTCAATTTGGCATCGGCCTGAACCTAAGTCCGGGTAAATTTAGGTTATCTGTTTTCAGTGGCTTGAGTGCGCAAGCGATTCAACCAGATAGCGCACGCAATGTGGCTGGGCAGTTTAAACAGCGCATGCAAGCTGCTAAAATTGGGTTTGGTGCAGAAGAATCTACACATATTTATCTTATTGCTGCCACCCTTGAAGATGATACTAGCTCTATTCAAAACACCAAGCGTTTGTTGATGCCTAAAAAAGGGCTGGTAACTACCATAGATTATCGCTTAAATTTAGGAAAAAAACTATGGCTAAAAGGTGAAATTGCGGGCTCTGCATTTACCAGAGACCTACAAAGTAAAAAAATAGATTCTACCCAACTACCTATAGACATTCCTACTCAAATTTTTGTTTTTCAGGAATCGAGCCGCCTGGATTATGCTTCTGTAATGACCCTAGGAAAAGAAGGTAAAATCGTTGGATTTCAAATTAATGCCAAATACATTGGAGATGGTTTTTATGCAGTTGGATATCCGTTTATGCAAACAGACAGAATGGATATTACAGTTGACCCTAGGATTAGCTTATGGAATGGGAAATTTAATTTACAAGGCAGCGTTGGAAAAAGGTTAAATAATTTAAGTGGCATTCGCAGTGCAGTGTCTACCCAACTATTAGGCATGGCCAATCTACAAATAAACTTTACTGAAAAGTTAAGTGCAGCAGCCAACTACTCTAATTTTGGATTTACCAATACCATTGCCAATGATACATTTAAAATAAACATGATTACTCAATCTATTGGGTTCAGCCCAGTTTATATGAGCAATGGGAAACACAACAGCCATTTTGTTAGCTTTACAATTAACAAGGATGAATTTAGAGATTATAATATTGTTAGTGGCAGTACCAATAACAATGATATGTTCTCTTGGATGCTAAATTATGGCTTAAGTGGTTTAAAAAAACCATATAAATGGAACCTATTATACAACCAACTCAATAATCAAATGTATGCCGGCGAATTGCGCATGCAATCTATACATACAAGTATTTCCTATTCATTTTTTAAAAAGAAGTGTTTAACCCAATTAGGCTTTACTTATTCAGAAACGAGCCTATCTAGCAATGCGCCATCTGTTCAATTGTTAACCAATATAGGCGTAAAATATACACTCAATAAAAAAACCAGTTTTAGTCTTGCAGGCAATATCAATAATTTTAGTTATGGTGATACCAAACCAGGAGCATCATTTATAGAGAACTTTCTTAAAACATCAGTCACCTATCAATTTTAATACGCTATGAAACCATATCTAGTAAGCTTTCTGTTGATTCTTCTATTTGGCAAATTTAGCCAAAGTCAAACCATCCAATTGGTATTGAGTCCGAAACCCTCGCCTTATGTTTCTGATTGGACAAGCAAGAGAGAAACTGCGCAAATTATGGTTAGCAATCCTACAAGCAATACGATAGATGCCAAAGTAAAGACCCAACTGTTTTTAAATGGAAGTACCTTGTATGCAGAAACAAAAACAAACGCAATGCCTATCATATCTATTAACCCTGGAATGAGTGTGTATGGTTCAGACGAAATTTACCCAGCTACAGCCATTCAGTTTCAAGGCACCAATATGAATAGCGTTTTACAAACAGGCAAAATTTCGGATGGCGTATATACCCTCTGTGTGCAATTGGTTCACCCAGTAACGGGCTTAGCTTTAACCTCACAGCCGCCAGTTTGTAAGGTATTTACCATTGTAAGTTACCAAGCACCCATTTTATTATATCCAGCCAATAATGCGAGCCTAAACGAAAATATGGCAAGAAATGTATTGTTTAAATGGACAGGAATTAGTCCGAACCCAAACGAACCTGTAAGCTACCGACTAAAAGTATTTGAAGTATTGGATGGACAAGCCGATATACAAGCCATTCGGAATAATATACCCATTGTAGAAAAAGACTTGCTGAACCAAACCCAAAGCATATGGCCTCACGAATTTATGCCTCCAGAAAAAGATAAAAATTATGTTTGGACAGTAGTTGCCCTTGATGCCACGGAGATAAATTTTATAGACGGAGATGGTTTTGCACAGCCATTTATTTTAAAAGTAAGACAGCCACAAATGATGGGTATGACGCCTCCACCCAATAATAACTCATCAACAAATTCGGGTCCAATTGCCGTTGGAGACACCATAAAAGCAGGCCAAAATGGCGAATTTAAAATTGCCATAACCCAAGTAAGTGTGGCCAATAATGGTAATTTAACAGGCAAAGGAAAAGTTTGGATACCATGGATAAAAAGTCACTTTTTAGTTGGCTTTGAAAACATAAAAGTAGACTCAAATAGAACCCTTACCAAAGGAGGAATTATAGTGGAGAAAAACACCAGTATAAGTAACAACATCGCTACTTATCCGCAAGCATGGGCGCAAAGCCTTGTTGCTGGAAACTCTTGGATAAACAACATGATAGATGGAGCTACCAATTATACCAATAATCAGATTAACTCTATTTCTAACTGGGTAGATAATAACAGCGGTTTGCCTCCCTTTAATTACGAAGCCAATGTATCGGCACCTGTTATTTCTGGCAACGGATTAAAACTCCCATTAGGATTGGTATTTTCGGGAGGCAATCATAAGTTTTTGATTACGGAAATGCTTTTTAAACCCAACGAATCTAAGTTGATTTTTTTGGTTCAGACCGAATGGATGGATAATGGCGTGGTAAAAAAGTTAGGATTTAAGGGCAGTGGATTTATTTTTAAACCCAATAAAGTATTGTTTAACAATGGTAGAATTGAGTTGGTAGAGAATATTGGCTTTTTAAATTCGAACCAAAAGATAGAATATACCTTTAAAAAAGGCACATCTACCAATGGATGTTATTTGCAATGGGCAGATACAGGTTTGGTATCTGTGAACCTAGACATGGAAGTACAATTTACGAGAGATTGGTTAATTCCTATACCATCTTCTAATGGCACCCAGCGCACAAAAGCTACCCTTGTGGGAAATGGAACCAGCATGCAAGACATTATTATTACTGGCAATTTAGGTGCTTGTGAATTTGTAAAAGTTAAAGGATTTAAAATAAAACAACCTGTAGCTATTGCCCTCGATTTTTCTGATATTAGAAACACCACTCTTATGCAATTTCCTAAAAACTACCCAGGAGATACAGGCGTAGATTGGCGTGGGTTTTATATACCTATTGCAGCCATTACCATACCTGAAGCGTGGACCAAAAACACCTTGCCTATTCCAGTTAATCTATCCCATTTAATCATAGATAACATGGGATTAAGCATGAAAGCGAAGGCAAATAATGTGGTAAATTTAAGTCAGGGCTCTGTAAACAATATGAATGCCAGCTTAGACTCTATAGAAATTGCGATTGTAAACAACTCTCTGCAATATGGCAAAGCCAAAGGCTTTTTGGTTATTCCTATTTGCAAAGACAGCCTTATTAACCGAATGAAATATACTGCCACCTTTAACCAAAATAATGCCGATAGCGGATTGGAGTTTGTGCTTGTTCCTACACAAGCAATTTACACAGAATTGTTAAAAGGAGAAATTACCTTAAAACCAAGCTCTTCACTAAGCACTACATTTAAACAAGGCAACATGACCATAAGCTTAAAACTAGATGGCACCTTTAAATGGAACGATCCGAAATTAATGGCTACACAAAATCAATTAATAAGCGGATTGCCTGCACCAGTAAGGAACCTTGGTATTAAAGGAATAAAAATGGAAATGGAATTTGAAAAGTTGAAGCTTGCCTATATCAATAATATGAGTAGCAATATACATACTGCCACCTTTGATATTGGAACATGGAGTTTTGCTAGTCCGCAAAAGCGCGCATTTAATTTACCCGTAACGATAGCCAACATCCAATATAAAACACTCTCAGTACAAAATTTACCTGCACCCAATAAAGAACTTTTTAGAGGGGCAATAACTATGGATATTATAGCCAATTTAACAGACGATATTGGAGGAGCAACCAAAATTGGATTAGCATTTGCGTTGCAAACAAATTTAACAAGCAAAAAATTTAAACCAGAATATAAATGCTCATTTGTGGATAGCCTTCAGGTAAGAATGGATGTAGCAGCTGTTAAGTTTGATGGTTATTTAAAAATATACGACAACGATTTGATATTTGGAGATGGGTTTAAGGCAGAAATTAAAGTTAAATTTGTGCCCATTTCAGTTACCTCAAATGCCTTGGTTCAGTTTGGAAATACTGCCTATCAAAATGCCAACACACTATACAGATATTGGCGGGTTGAAGCCAATGCTACTTTTAATCCGGGCTTGCCATTTATTGCAGGAATAGGCTTTTACGGATTAGGCGGAGGCGCCTATTACAATATGAAACCTATTAGCGCCTTGGTAGCGGGCAAATCTACCATTAGCTTTCAGCCCCAAAAAGGCACATCGGGCTTTAACTTAAAAGCAACTATTGGCACCTATCCTAAAGTAGAAACATTTAATATGGATGCCGATATAAATGGCACATTTACACAAGGAAATGGCTTGGTAAAAATTACCTTTAATGGCGATTTTTATGTGGCAGCCAGCATACCTAAACGCAGTACAGCTAAAATAAAAGGGAATGTAATTGTAGATTATGATTTTACTGTAAAAGAATTTAATTTATTTGCCAATGTTCATGTTAATGCCCCCCCTATTACAACGCCTGCTCCAGCAAATTTATCGTTAAATATTAAAGGTAAAGAAAACCTATGGTACTTTAATTTTGGGCGACCATCCCAAACAAACACAGTTATAATAAATAATTTTAACGTTTACGAATACCTCATGTTTGGAAATAATTTAACAGATTTACCCAACGGGTTTACGAGCGGTTTTAAATCATTATATCAAGAGAAAGTTGGATCTGCCCCCACCTATTCAGGGGCGAGCCAAGGAGGAGTAGATGATAATACTAAAACAGGAAAAGGAATGGCTTTAGGCGTGGGAGTAAAGTTTGACGACCAAATTAACAAACACATATATACCGGTACTTGCAGAAAATGGTCTGTACAATCAAATTTGGCAGCGGGAGCCGAACTCCATTTGTCCTTTTTGGAATATGCAAGTTGTGGCAGTATTAATCCTTTTGGTATAAATGGTTACCGGGTAGCGGGTGGAATTGGCATGTATGCAAGGGCTAACGCCAGTGTTAAAGGAACCCCTAAAAACAATCATAATGGCTGCGACACCAAAAACTATCCCATAGCCGATTTTAAAACGGGATTATGGCTACAAGGTGTTTTTCCAAACCCTACCTATTTGGCTGGGCGATTGGAGGGCGATGTTGAATTATTAGGGAACGATAACCTAAGCAAGCGATTTGAATGGGATTTTCAATTTGGTAATTTTTGCCAAGGAGCACCAGCGCCAGGTGTAATTATTCCAGATCAAGACAAAGCAGGCGATTATCAAAACGCATTGATACAATATGTTGAACCAAGTATCAATACCAACTTCCCTATTACAGCACCATTAGTAGTAAAATATGGGCTTGAACCAAATAAAGTATTTGATATTGGAGAAGGCAAAGCAGATGGAACAGTAAAAACACGAACTTTTAGAATGATTGTAAACACTGTAAAATTAGAGGTTAAAAACACCAATGGCGTTTATTCGCAACTAACCATTGTAAACAAAAAAAACCTAATTGGAGAATTTCAATATACTGTTAAACCTCCAATAAATGTTAATGGTTTACAAACACTTGGCAATAACATTGGTTCAGCTAGCAATTTGGCAACCAATAGTAATACAGGAAATGTAACAGCAGCTCCAAATAACTTTCAAGGACAAATGGTGAACTTTAGTATACCAAACCCTACTGTAACAGCAGTTCCATATAACTCTCAAGGGCTAATGGTGAACTTTAGTATACAAAACCCAAATGAACCAGTGGTGCCAAATTACCCAAATACACAAACCCTACCCACAAATTACTTAGAAAATAAAAAATCGTATCGATTTACGGTAACAGTTACCCTGCAAGAGTATAACCCCAATAATTATACTTGGCAAACAGCACTTACCAAAAATGGAACTCCTGTAACACAAACAAAAATTAAACTATTTAGCACGCCAAACCCAATTTCATTTAGCACTGGACCTCATTCTAATAAATAACTATGAAATTACATATTTACATATTAATAGCCATTTTATTCGCTGTGTTTAAAATGGCAAATGCACAACAAGAAGAAGTAATTACACATATTGTTGGCGTTGGAAGATACACCAATAATGCCGTTGAGCTGCGCTGGATTCCGGAACATTTGAGTGTTAGTAAACACGGCTTTAAAAACGGTTATTTAATTGAAAGAACCAATAACAACACCAAGAAAGCTCAAATAATAGCAAAAGTATTTCCATATACTAAAGCATCATTTGACTCATTGATTGCTATAGAAACAGACAATGAAACAAACGTATTATTAAGTTTTGTATCCGATATAATTTATGGTGAGTCAGAAAAAAACACAGACCCAATAAACTTAGAGGAAGGAATAGGCGACATTAAGAATAAAAAAGGAGCATCAGATATGAACGATTTAATACTCTCCCTTTCTGCCATTAAAAACAGTAAGGTTGCTGCTGCCATGGGATTTTTATACATAGACAAAAGCGCCATGCCTAATACCAGCTATACATATACCATTTCGCCCATTGGAAAAATTGCCATTTACAAGGTTGAACCAGCAAAAATTAGTCTAATAAGTACAGAGAGTAAACTTAGTTATCAAAGTAAAATATACCCCTATCCTGGCGAAGGAAAATTTACATTTTTTTGGGAAGCAAACCCACAAGTATCGGGATTTTTCATAGAGAGATCATCCGAGGCAAATGGTCCATTTGTACCCATTAATCAAACCCCATTTTATGCAAGCAAGGGCTGTATGGGTGTGTTTTCAGACGATGATATTCCCAATTATACAAACCATTTTTACCGCATTTTCGGTTTAAACCATTTTGGCGAAAAAGTATACATCGGTTCAGCCCAAGGAATGGCTGTAGACAAAAAGGCACCTGCACAGCCCGCCATACAACAACCCAAACACATTTCCCAAAACAAAGTAGAAATTAAATGGAAGATGAATCAAATTGAATCTGATTTAAAAGGCTTTATTGTAGCGCGGTCTGATAAAGACACTGGTACTTTTACCATTTTACACCCAAGCATTTTGCCTCCTAAAACCAATACATTTATAGATACTGGATTTTCGAAAACAAGCAATAATTATTATGTAATTTACGCCTATGATACCGCAGGAAACATGAGCGTTTCGTACGTTGGATATGTAGTAATTATTGACAGTGCTGGTCCGACTACACCAACTATTTTAGCCAGTAAAATGGACACTTTGGGTGTGGTAAAAATTAGCATTGAAGCACCCAAAGACTTAGATTTAATGGGCTATAAAATATATAGAGCTAATGGCAGCGACCATGAATTTTCATTGGTAAATAATGTATTTCCAACAGACACAACATGGCTTAGCACCAAAGAAATTTTATTGTGGGATACAGTAAGTTTGAACACAAGTACGCAAGCAGTTTATTACAAAATTAAAGCCCTTGATATGCATTACAATCCCAGTAATTTTACCCCAATTATTGAGGTAAAGAGAATTGATACCATAGCCCCATCGGCACCAGTATTTACCGACCTTTTGGTTCAGGAAAATACCATAGTTTTACAATTTGAACCATCGCCAAGTGAAGATGTGGCTGCACATATTATATACAGAAAACTTTACGAAAGCGACCCATGGAAACCAATCGTAATTTTAAAAGGAACCATAAAACAATACATAGATACAGGCTTGGTTAGCAACCAAGAATATTATTATACCATGAAGGCCATAGATAAGAGCAATTTAGTATCAGAGCCTGCAAACGAGGTAAAAGGAATACCATACAACAATGGCCTATTAAAAAAAGTAACTAAGCTAAGCGCAAATAAAACAGATTCGGCCATTTTTGTAAAATGGGAATACGAACGTAAAGACAAAGAACTAAGCTATATTATATACAAAGAAGACAAAACTGGTAAGCTATTTCAATATGCCATTGTACCTAGCTTTGAGTTTATGGATAAACAAAAATTAGCAAAAAACGTATATGCCATAAAAGTAGTGCATATTGATGGATCCAAATCTATACTGAGTGAAAAAATAACAGTAGAAATTGAGTAAAACAATTACCTTTATGCTATAATTAAAAGCCGTATGAGCCCAGCATTACATGTACTTATTGTTGATGACGAAAAACCAGCTAGAGATAATTTGCGTTTTTTACTTGGCAAATTAGGGCTGAACCTAAGCCTCGAAATAGTAGAAGCAGGCAGTGCACAAGAAGCCCGAGAAATACTAAATAAACAAAACATAGAACTCATATTTTTAGATATCCAAATGCCTGGTGAAGACGGTTTTGATTTTTTATTGAGTATTCCTCATTCTAAATATGCCATTATTTTTACTACTGCGTACCATCAATTTGCCATAAAAGCTTTTAGAGCTGGAGCCATTGATTACTTATTAAAGCCCATCGATTTTATGGAGCTGCAAGAAGCAGTGTTGAAAGCCAATATTAATCAATCTATTTCTGCTATACATGTTCCGCAAAAAATAGAAAATTCTGTTTTAAAAGACATTCAGCTACAAGCTAAATCCGGCCAAATTAATAAACTACGTATTGCCAATAAAAATGGATATATCCTGCTTTCCTTAGCAGACATAAGTTACCTAGAAGCAGATAGTAATTATACCATTTTTCACCTTATAAATTTAAAGAAAATTGTTTCGGCAAAATCGCTCAAAGAATATGAAGAATTGATAGAAGGTCAGGCATTTTTTAGAATCCATAAAAGCTATCTTATAAACCTTCATCAATTTAAATACATTTCTAAAACCGACCTAAGTATTGCTGTAATGAATGATGGCAGTAATTTGCCCATAGCGCGCAGAAAATTATCATCCTTTGAAGACACAGCTAAAGCAATGCAGCATGGAAACCTCTATCAATAGATTGCTGTGCCTTCTTGTCTTTGCCGTTTTCTGCTTAGGTTCAACCAAGGCCCAAGAACAAGTATTTAAAAACATCAGCGTAAAAGATGGGCTTCCCAGTGCTACCGTTTATTGTATGTTACAAGACAAAAATGGTTTTATTTGGTTTGGCACAGAGAACGGTGCAAGCAGGTTTGATGGGGTAAATTTTGTGAATTATACCACCAAAGACGGCCTCACAGATAATAGCATTTTATTTATGAACGAGGACCAAGAAGGCAGAATTTGGCTGCATGGTTTTAAAGGATTGCCTTGTTTTTATTTGGATGATACCATTTACAATGCGAGTAATTGTCCCTTTTTGGCAAGCTTACCCAAATGGGGTTTTGTGCTTTCTGCCAAACAATTAAGCAATGGAGAACTTTACCTTTCTACCGATATTGGTATTATAAAAATTATAAAAAATAAATTCGAAAATGTTCCTGCAAAATTAGACAATAACAAAAACAATAAAGCCAAATTAGACTCAAACTTATGGGTTATTATTCCCAGCAAAAAAAATTATAATAGATTGTTTTTCAACGAAAATGAACCCATTATTTACTGGTCGAACCAAGGCTTTGTAGACCCACAAAATAGCTATCCAAGTTTGGCGAAAACAAGCATTCATAACAAGTTTTACGAACCTACTTTTCAAGAAAAAATTGGGATGGACTTTTGGATATGCTCCTATATAGATGGCGTGGCAAAAATAAACAACATACAAGCTAATAATCCAAAGGTAGAAGAATTTTTGAAAGGCATTCAAGTTAGCATGGTGCTTAAAGACAACGAAGGAAACATGTGGTTTTCTACCTTGGAAAAAGGTGTAATGTTGATGCTTGCCGACCAACAAAACATGAAATATTACCCACAAGCACCCTATTTATTTAATGAAAATATCTTAAGGCTATGCAAGCATAAAAATGCAATTTGGGCCGGATTAACTAAAAACAAATTAGCGTATTTAAGTGCTTCCACCTATCAACAAATAGACTTACCCCAGCACAAAGACCAAATGAAATCTTCTGTATACGATATTGTTGTTGATAAACAGGAAAATGTGATTGTTTGCACATCTTTTGAATTATTTCAGCTAAGTAAAAATTTAGGTGTACATAGCAAATGGAAATGCAAGCCTATTGAAAATAAAAGGAAAAGTATTTCAACAAATAATAAAGCAATGTGTATCGACAATAAAAATAGACTTATTGTGTGCGAAGCATTGTTTTACACTTTTTATAGTTTTGATTCCAAACGAAATACATACCAATACGACACATCCTTTAAAATCAATAATAATCGACTATTTTCTTGCTTAGCAAGCAGCAGTGGAGAGGTTTATATTTCGAGCAGAAACGGACTGTTTACCCTAAACCAGTATCGACTTAACGCTTGTAAAATTAATAGCATATTAGGCGATGAACCCATCATTAAAATGGCAGAACTGCCCAACAAAAACCTTATCTTAGTTACAAGAAACAAGGGAATTTTAGTGTATGATAAGCAAAAAATTATTCAAACCTTTGGCGAAACAGAAGGCCTAAGCTCCAATATTTGTAACAAAGTTTGGGTTCAGAACAACCTTGTATATGTAGCAAGTGCCAAAGGAATAAACATATTAAAATTGGTTCAAAACAAATTGATTGTTATACAACACTATGATATTAGCAACGGCCTTTTATCTGATGAAATAAACGATGTAAATACCATTGGCAATACCATTTATGCGGCTACAGCATCGGGTTTAAATAGTTTTCAACCAAAAAAAATCAGCAAATCTAGCGGTCCGCCCATTTATTTTACGGGAATAAAAAACAATGCAAAAGAAATTTATCGCATGTCAAATCCAGTATTTAAGCAAGCTCAAAGTTCCTTAGAAATAGGCTACCGAGCCATTACCTTTCAATTGCCTCTCCAAACAGAATACGCTTACCGACTTGTTGGCTTAAACCCCGCTTGGAAAAAAAGTTTAAACAACCATATAGAATACCCCAACCTACCAGAAGGCCAATTTACATTTGAGGTAAAGGCAAAAAAAGTAAACAGCCAATGGTCTGAACCTATTCAATTTAGGTTTGAAGTAACTGCTCCCTTTTACAAAAAAATTGGCTTTATTTTGTTTGGGTACAGCCTAGTGCTAGCCCTCCTATTTTGGGGAATATTTGGCTATTATAAACACCAAAAAAGGGAGCAAAGAAAAAAGAAATTGATTCAATCTAGGTTGGAAACATTAGAGTTTCAAGCCTTAAATGCCCTCATGAATCCGCATTTTATTTTTAATGCCTTGAATTCTATTCAGCAATTTTTAAATGAAAACAATGCTTTAGAGGCAAACCAATTTCTTTCAAAATTTGCCAGTCTAATCCGTATGAATATGGAATCGGTGATGAAAAGAAACATCTTTGTGGAAGATGAATTGGAGCGTCTAAAGTTATACTTGCGTTTCGAAAAACTGCGCCTTTCCAATAAACTTAGCTTTACTATAGAGGTATCAAACGAAGTAGAAATTGAGTTGCTACTCATTCCGCCTATGGTGCTGCAACCTCTGGTAGAGAATGCCATTTGGCATGGGTTACTGCCCAACAATACCATCCATATTCATATTCAAATTTCGCCTATAGATTCTCGGTTTTTCAAAATAGAAATTAGCGATAATGGCATTGGCTTCGATAACAGTAAATTTATAAAACAGCCTCAAAAAGACCCTGGTCACCCAAGCAGGGGTTTAGATTTTATTAATCAGCGATTAAGCTTGTGGACCCACCTAAACAATACAGAATTTAGCCTAGAAATAGAACAGTTAAGTTCTGCATTAAGCGATAAAAAACCAGGCACTCAGGTAACCTTAAAATTGCCAATGGTTTTTGAGGAGGGGTGAGTTTTTTTTAAGAAGGGTTAGGACATTTAGGACTGGGAGGACAATTAGGACGATTGAGTAAATTAAACGAGTTTAATTTACTCAATCGAAGTAAATCAAATCTGCGGAAACAAATTAGAAACATCTTATCTACTTTATACTACCAAACAAAACATTTCAAAAAATTTGACCTAAATTCGCGTGCTCAATAAAAATCGCAACATGATTTATTTCTTCGAAAATCCTCGCAAACATATTTTCGCCGTTCAATCTAATGAGGCTTTTACAGCCGAAACTACTCAAAAATTAAACTGGCTTTTTGGAGAAGCTATTGCCCTCCAAACCGAGGTTTTAAGCGGAAACTTTATTGGTCCGCGGGCTGCTATGGTTACGCCATGGAGCACCAATGCAGTTGAAATTACGCAAAATATGGGCATCAGCGGCATCATTCGCATCGAAGAATTTGAACCTGCCAATGATTCCAATGCCGCGTTCGACCCAATGCTGTTTCAGAAATATGAGGATTTGGATCAGACCATATACACCATAAACATTGTGCCTGAACCGATTTTGAATATTAGCGATATTGCCGCTTTTAACAAACAGGAAGGCTTGGCTTTGAGCGAGGAAGAAGTAGAATATTTGAATAACTTAAGTACAAAAATTGGCAGATTACTCACAGATTCTGAAATATTTGCCTTCTCGCAAGCCAACTCAGAACACTGCCGACACAAAATTTTTAACGGCACTTTTGTTATTGATGGCGAAACCAAAGCAACGTCACTTTTTAAACTCATCAAGAAAACTTCTGAAACCCACCCCAACGAAATTGTTTCGGCTTATAAAGATAATGTAGCGTTTTTAAACGGACCAACTGTGGTGCAATTTGCCCCAAAAAGTGCCGATAAACCTGATTATTACGAAGAAAAAAGCTTCGATTCTGTGCTCTCTTTAAAAGCAGAAACCCATAATTTTCCTACCACGGTGGAGCCTTTTAACGGCGCTGCCACCGGTTCGGGCGGAGAGATTAGAGACAGGTTAGCGGGCGGACAAGGTTCTTTGCCTTTGGCAGGAACGGCGGTTTACATGACAGCCTACTCGCGCTTAGAAGCTGGAAGAACTTGGGAAAACGCCTTGGCAGCGCGACCATGGTTGTACCAAACACCCATGGATATTTTAATTAAAGCCTCTAATGGAGCATCCGATTTTGGCAATAAATTTGGTCAGCCACTCATTACAGGCTCTATTTTAACCTTTGAACACCAAGAACAAAACAGAAAAACAGCCTACGATAAAGTAATTATGCAAGCCGGCGGTATTGGCTATGGTAAGCTGAACCAAGCCATAAAAAAGCATCCTAAGGCGGGTGATAAAATTGTAATTTTAGGCGGAGATAATTACCGCATTGGTATGGGTGGAGCAGCAGTTTCATCTGCAGATACAGGCGCCTTTGGTTCAGGCATAGAATTAAATGCCATACAACGCTCGAACCCCGAAATGCAAAAACGCGCAGCCAATGCCATTAGGGGTTTGGTTGAAAGCGACGATAATCCCATTGTTTCCATTCACGACCATGGGGCAGGTGGACATTTAAATTGCTTGTCGGAATTGGTGGAAGCAACGGGAGGATTAATAGATTTAGACAAATTACCTGTGGGCGACCCTACCCTATCTGCCAAAGAAATTATTGGCAACGAATCGCAGGAACGAATGGGCTTGGTAATTGGGGAAGAAAACCTAGATAGATTGCAGCGCATTGCAGACCGAGAGCGCGCTCCAATGTATGCGGTAGGTGATGTTACCAACGACCATAGGTTTACTTTTGAATCTAAAACTACTGGCGTAAAACCAATGGATTATGCCTTAGAGGATTTCTTTGGGAGCTCGCCAAAAACCATTTTAACAGATAAAACCATCAACCGAAATTACGACGCTTTAAGCTACGATTTAACCCAAATAACAAGCTATTTAAACCAAGTTTTACAGCTAGAAGCAGTGGCCTGTAAAGATTGGTTAACCAATAAAGTAGACCGTTGTGTGGGTGGTAAAGTAGCCAAACAACAATGTGCCGGCGAGTTACAATTACCCTTAAATAATGTGGGTGTAATGGCCTTAGATTATAAAGGCAAAGAAGGCATAGCAACCAGTATTGGTCATGCCCCAATTGCCGCCTTAATAGACGCCGCAGCAGGTTCACGTTTGGCCATTGGAGAGGCATTATCTAATATAGTTTGGGCACCTTTAAAAGACGGATTGAGCAGCGTATCTCTATCTGCCAACTGGATGTGGCCATGCAAAAACGAAGGCGAAGATGCCAGGTTATATGAAGCCGTAGAAGCTTGTTCACAGTTTGCCATAGCCTTGGGAATAAACATTCCAACCGGAAAAGATTCGCTTTCAATGAAACAAAAATACCCCAATGATGAAGTACTATCTCCGGGTACAGTTATTATTTCGGCAGCAGGCAATTGCACAGATATTACAGCCGTTGTAGAACCTGTTTTTAAAGGCAATGGAGGCTCGGTATATTACATCAATTTATCACAAGACAGCTTTAAACTGGGCGGTTCGTCATTTGCCCAAATTTTAAATAAGGTTGGCAACGAGGCTCCAAATATGTTGGATGCCAATTACTTTAAAAAGGCATTCGGTTTGATCCAAAACTTGGTGAAAGCAGGCAAAATAAAAGCAGGTCATGATATTGGCAGTGGAGGCTTAATTACCACCCTACTCGAAATGTGTTTTGCCAATGTAAATGTGGGTGCCCAAATAGATTTAAGTAGCTTGCAAGAAACAGATACCGTAAAGGCCATGTTTAATGAAAACATAGGCTTGGTGTTTCAGGCAGAGCATGAGGTAGAAGTTGCCTTTGCCCAAGCTGGCCTAAGCCTTCATAAAATTGGAGAAGTAACAGTAGGTAATGAATTTACCTTAAAGAATCACAGCGATTTGTTTACTTGGAATGTTTCAGAATTAAGAGATACTTGGTATAAAACATCCTTTTTACTCGACCAAAAACAAAGCAAGAACGGTATGGCAGAAGCACGTTTTGCCAACTTCAAAAACCAGCCATTACAGTTTCAATTTCCTTCCCATGTATCGGGCAAATTGCCGCAAATAAATGCCAGCAAACCTAGACCAAAAGCTGCTGTTATTAGAGAGAAGGGAAGTAACTCAGAACGCGAATTGGCCAATGCCATGTACTTGGCTGGTTTTGATGTGAAAGACGTTCACATGACAGATTTAATATCGGGCAGAGAAACTTTAGAAGACATTCAATTTATTGGTGCAGTGGGTGGGTTTTCTAACTCAGACGTATTGGGTTCAGCCAAAGGTTGGGCAGGCGCGTTTTTATATAATGAGCAAGCCAACAAAACGCTCAAAAACTTCTTTAAAAGAACGGATACTTTATCGGTGGGAATATGCAATGGTTGTCAGTTATTCATGGAATTAGAGCTCATAAATCCAGAACACGAAAAGCATGGAAAAATGCATCACAATGTATCTCAAAAACATGAAAGTGGATTTACTTCGGTAAAAATTCAAAAGAACAATTCGGTGATGCTTGCTAGTTTAGAAGGAGCCACCTTAGGTGTTTGGATATCGCATGGCGAAGGTAGGTTTGCTTTGCCGTTACCAGAAGACCAATATCAAATAGTAGGTAAATATGCCTACGATGCCTACCCTGCTAATCCGAATGGTTCAGATTATAACACGGCGATGATGTGTGATGCCACAGGCCGACATTTGGTGATGATGCCACATATTGAACGCTCTACCTTCCCATGGAATTGGGCACATTACCCAGATAACCGCAAATCAGACGAAGTGTCGCCATGGATTGAGGCATTTGTAAATGCCAGAAAATGGATTGACGCGCGATAATGGTAGAGACGCACGGCCGTGCGTCTGCCATTATCGCGTGTAGAGACGCACCGCCGTGCGTCTCTACATATTGCATTTATTCTGCGTTTTCGGTATATTAGTTTTATAATTTTTTAAACCTATGAAAAAATTTAAAAACAAATACCGCACGCAGTCCCAAAGGAAACCAGGATGGAATTATTCATCTGAGGCATTCTATTTTTTAACATTAGTAACCCAAAATAGAGCATGCAATTTGTCTAAAATCACTGATGGCAAAACAAATTTATTGGATTTCGGAAAAATTATTGAAAAAGAATGGTTCAAATCATTTGAAATCCGAAAAGAGTTGTTTTTGCATGCCTTTGTAATAATGCCAAATCATCTACATTGTATTGTAGAAATCAACAAATCAAACGATGAGAAAACGCAAGTCGTAGTAGATACAAATTTATCAGAATACCCCATTGATAACATTTTTTCAATTAAACGAAATAAACCAATCAGGTTACCAAAATCTATATCTTCTTTTATAGCGGGGTTTAAATCGGCCACAAACAATAAAATTGACAATTTTATAGACGAACAAAATTTAGCCATCCCAAAATACAATCGAAAAAATCATTTTTTTCAACCCGATTATCATGACCATATCATCAGAAATGATGGTGAATTTATTCGCATTTCAAATTATATTCAACAAAATCCCAAAAATTGGGAGAAAGATAAATTAAAATAAAACATTTTAAATGATGATAGTGTCATGATATTGTTGAAATTTGTTTAAATAAATTGAATAATACACAATGTAATGATGATAGTTATGATGTATGATAATGGTAGAGACGCACGGCCGTGCGTCTCTATGTACGATGATGGTAATGACGTATATCAATGGTAATGACGTATAATAATGGTGATGACGTATAATAATGGTGATGACGTATAATAATGGTGATGACGTATAATAATGGT